>NZ_JBHYUG010000009.1:136871-159989 GCF_042749375.1 Streptomyces sp. NPDC059477
TCAGCTGCGTGATCTGCCGGACGTCGACTCGCTCTACTTCACGATGCTCAACAGCAACAAGCGCAGCATCACCCTGAACACCAAGACCGAACGCGGCAAGGAGATCCTCACCGAGCTGATCCGGCGCTCCGACGTCATGGTCGAGAACTTCGGGCCGGGCGCGGTCGACCGCATGGGGTTCACCTGGGACCGCATCCAGGAGATCAATCCGCGGATCGTCTATGCCTCCATCAAGGGGTTCGGCGACGGCC
Source organism: Streptomyces sp. NPDC059477 (assembly GCF_042749375.1). Classification (NCBI taxonomy): domain Bacteria; kingdom Bacillati; phylum Actinomycetota; class Actinomycetes; order Kitasatosporales; family Streptomycetaceae; genus Streptomyces; species Streptomyces sp. NPDC059477. Next base: position 137,123 of record NZ_JBHYUG010000009.1, read on the forward strand.
CGTACACCAACTTCAAGGCGTACGAGGTCGTCGCGCAGGCCATGGGCGGGTCGATGTCGACCACCGGTTTCGAGGACGGACCGCCGCTGGCGACGGGGGCCCAGATCGGGGACTCGGGCACCGGCGTGCACGCCGTGGCGGGCATCCTGGCAGCGCTCTACCAGCGCGAGCACACCGGGCGCGGGCAGCGGGTGAACGTGGCCATGCAGCACGCTGTGCTCAACCTCTGCCGGGTGAAGCTGCGCGATCAGCAGCGCCTGGCCCACGGTCCGCTCCGTGAATACCCCAACGAGGACTTCGGCGACGAGGTTCCCCGCTCGGGCAACGCGTCCGGCGGCGGCCAGCCCGGCTGGGCGGTCAAGTGCGCGCCGGGCGGGCCGAACGACTACGTGTACGTGATCGTGCAGCCGGTCGGCTGGCAGCCGATCACCGAGCTGATCGGGCGGCCCGAACTGGCCGACGACCCCGAGTGGGCGACGCCGGAGGCCCGGCTGCCCAAGCTGGGCAAGATGTTCCAGCTGATCGAGGAGTGGACCGCGACGCTCCCCAAGTGGGAGGTGCTGGAGAAGCTCAACGCGCGCAACGTGCCGTGCGGGCCGATCCTGTCCACCCGGGAGATCATCGAGGACTCCTCGCTGGCCACCAACGAGATGGTGGTCCGCGTCCCGCACCCCGAGCGCGGCGAGTACATCACCGTCGGCAGCCCCCTGAAGCTGTCCGACTCCCCCGTCGACGTGATCAGTTCGCCGCTGCTGGGCGAGCACAACGCCGATGTCTATGTCGGCGAACTGGGCCTCGGTGACGAGGAACTGCGCCTGCTCAAATCGAACGGAGTGATCTGACGTGATGGCGGAAGACCGGGTGCTGAGGGTGCGTACGCTCCTCGACGCGGTGCGGGCCGAAGGACGGACCGCGCTGACGGCACCCGAGGGCAAGGTGATCGCCGACGCCTACGCGATCGCCGTACCGGGCGAGGAACTGGCGACGGACGTCGACGAGGCCGTGGCGTTCGCCGCGCGGTTCGGCGCCCCGGTCGTCATGAAGATCGTCTCGCCGGACATCCTGCACAAGACCGACGCCGGCGGGGTGATCGTCGGTGTGGAGGGCGCGGCCGATGTGCGGGCCGCGTTCCACCGGATCATCGACAACGCGCGCGCCTATGACGCCGCCGCCCGGATCGAGGGCGTACAGGTGCAGGAGCTGCTGCCCAAGGGGCAGGAGGTGATCGTCGGGGCGGTGACCGACCCGACGTTCGGCAAGGTCGTGGCGTTCGGCCTGGGCGGGGTCCTGGTGGAGGTCCTCAAGGACGTCACCTTCCGGCTCGCCCCGGTGGACGCCGACGAGGCGCTGTCGATGCTGGACTCCATCCGCGCGGCGGAGATCCTGCGCGGGGTGCGCGGGGCCCCCGCGGTGGACCGGTGGGCGATCGCCGAGCAGATCCGCCGGGTCTCCGAGCTGGTCTCGGACTTCCCGGAGATCGCCGAGGTGGACCTGAACCCGGTGATCGCCACCCCGCAGGGGGCGGTCGCGGCGGACATCCGGATCATTCTGGCCGAGTCGCAGCCCAAGCAACGGCGCCGGTACACGCGCGAGGAGATCCTCACCTCGATGCGCCGCCTCATGGAGCCGTCCTCGGTGGCGGTCATCGGCGCGTCGAACGAGCAGGGCAAGATCGGCAACTCGGTCATGCGCAACCTGGTCGACGGCGGTTTCGCGGGCGAGATCCACCCGGTGAACCCCAAGTCCGATGACATTCTCGGCCGCAAGGCGTACAAGAGTGTCACGGACGTTCCCGGTGAGGTGGATGTGGCCGTGTTCGCCATCCCGGCCAAGTTCGTGGCCGCGGCGCTGGAGGAGGTCGGCCGCAAGAAGATCCCCAACGCGGTGCTGATCCCCTCCGGGTTCGCCGAGACCGGTGAGCACGAACTCCAGGACGAGATCGTGGCCATCGCCGAGCGGTACGGCGTCCGGCTGCTGGGCCCGAACATCTACGGCTACTACTCGACCTGGCAGGACCTGTGCGCCACGTTCTGCACGCCGTACGACGTCAAGGGCGGGGTCGCGCTGACCTCGCAGTCGGGCGGCATCGGGATGGCCATCCTGGGCTTCGCGCGGACCACCAAGACCGGCGTGTCGGCCATCGTGGGCCTGGGCAACAAGTCGGACCTGGACGAGGACGACCTGCTGACCTGGTTCGGCGAGGACCCGCACACCGAGTGCATCGCGATGCACCTGGAGGACCTCAAGGACGGCCGGGCGTTCGTGCAGGCCGCGCGGGAGACGGTGCCCAAGAAGCCGGTGGTGGTGCTCAAGGCGGGCCGTACGGCCGCGGGCGCCAAGGCGGCCGGCTCGCACACCGGCGCCCTCGCGGGCGACGACGCCGTGTACGACGACATCCTCCGGCAGGCGGGGGTCATCAGGGCGCCGGGACTGAACGACATGCTGGAGTACGCGCGCGCGTTGCCGGTGCTTCCGGCACCCAAGGGCGACAACATCGTGATCATCACCGGGGCGGGCGGCAGCGGTGTGCTGCTGTCGGACGCGGTGACGGACAACGGCCTGTCCCTGATGGAGATCCCGGACGACCTGGACGCCGCCTTCCGCAAGTTCATCCCGCCCTTCGGGGCCGCGGGCAACCCGGTGGACATCACCGGGGGCGAGCCGCCGTCGACGTACGAGGCGACGATCCGGCTCGGTCTGGAGGACCCGCGCATCCATGCGCTGGTCCTCGGCTACTGGCACACCATCGTCACCCCGCCCATGGTCTTCGCGGAGCTGACCGCGCGCGTGGTGGCCGAATTCCGGGAGCGCGGCATAGAGAAGCCCGTAGTGGCCTCGCTGGCCGGCGATGTCGAGGTCGAGGAGGCGTGCCAGTACCTCTTCGAGCACGGCGTCGTGGCGTACCCGTACACCACCGAGCGGCCGGTGGCCGTGCTGGGCGCCAAGTACCGCTGGGCGCGTGCGGCGGGCCTGTTGGGGGGCGGTTCATGAGCTGAGGGCGCGGGGGCCGGCCGGCGGTGCGCCGTCGGCCGGCCCCGGGACCCGCGCGCGCACAAAAGCACGAAAGGCATGGACAGGGGGCGCTGGCCAGAACTTTCGAGGCAAGGGGTGCGAGTAATTGTGACTACCACCGACGTTCCAGGGGTCGCCTCGTTCCGCGAGGTGACCGACAAGAACGGACGCGTCTATCGCTTGGGCGAGTCCGACATCGACATCATGGGGCGCAAGCGCAAGTGGATGGTGATCCTGCCGTGGATCGGCATGATGGGCATCTCCTCCGCCGAGTACGCGTTCGCGTCCGCCGAGGACACTCTGCACATCGCGCACAGCTGGAACAGTCTGCACATCTTCTGGATGATGACTGTCTGGATCTTCTTCCAGGCAGCGGTGGCGTTCCCCGCGGGGAAGCTGCGTGAGAGCGGCAAACTGCCGGCCCGCTGGGCGATGATGCTCGGCGCGCTCGGCACCGGGCTGGGTTATCTGTCCCTGGCCTTCGCGCCGCATGTGATCGTCGCCTATATCGGCTTCGGCATGTTCAGCGGTATGGGCGCGGGCATGGTGTACGCCACCTGCGTCAACATGGTCGGCAAGTGGTATCCGGAGCGCAAGGGCGGCAAGACCGGCTTCGTCAACGGCGGTTTCGCCTACGGTTCGGTGCCCTTCGTGTTCCTGTTCACCGGCTACATGGACATCACCAACTTCCGCTGGGTGCTGGTCGCGGTCGGTGTCTTCCTCGCCGGTGTCGTCGCCTTCGCCGGCTACTTCTTCCGGGACCCGCCGAAGAACTGGTGGCCGGCCGAGATCGACCCGCTGAACCCGCCGAAGGACCCGCGTGCGGCCCGCTCGATGCGGATGAACCCGCCGGCGGTCCACCAGTACTCCCCCAAGGAGGCGTGGAAGACCGGCCGGGTGGCCCTGATGTGGGTGTGTCTGGCCTGCACGTCCGGCGTGAACATCTTCGGTATCGCCTTCCAGGTGGACATCGGGGAGGAAGCCGGGTTCGCGGGCGGCATCGTGGCCACCGCCATGTCCCTGAAGGCGATCGTCAACGGCACCGGCCGCGGTGTCATCGGCTGGCTGTCCGACCTGTACGGCCGCAAGCGCTGCCTGCTGGTCGTCTGCGTCATCCTGGGGCTCTCGCAGTACGGGATCCTCTGGTCGGCCGAGCTGAAGAACCTCCCGCTGTTCCTGATCTTCTCCTCCATCTCCGGCTTCGGCGGCGGCGCCATCTTCCCGATGTTCGCCGCGCTCACCGCGGACTACTTCGGTGAGAACAACAACGCGTCCAACTACGGCATGGTCTACAGCGCCAAGCTGGTCTCCGGTCTCGGCGCGGGCATGGGTGCCGTGGTCGTCGGCGCCTGGGGCCACTCCGGTGCCTTCATCCTGGCGGGCTCCATCTCGCTGTTCGCCGGCTGCATGGCCCTGTTCCTGAAACCACCGGGACGCGACAACGACAAGCGCATCACTCCCAACCCGCAACCGCTCGGCGAGGAAACCGCTTGACATGACGGCAGATCCGTACGCAGCAAAGAACAGCACATCAGCACAGTCCGACGCCGCACACCGTCCCTACCGCGAGGTGACCGACGCGCGCGGGCGTGTCTTCCGCATCGGGGAGACCGACCGCGACATCCTCGGCCACTCCCGCAAGATCATGGTGTACCTGCCGTGGCTCGCCATGATGGCCATCAGTGTCTTCGAGTACGCCTACGGCTCGGCCGAGGACACCCTGTCCCACGCCCACGGCTGGAGTCAGGGCAACACCTTCTGGATCCTGAGTGTCTGGGTGTTCTTCCAGGCCGGCATCGCCTTTCCCGCGGGCTGGCTGCGGGAGAAGGGGATCCTGACGGCCCGCCGGGCCATGTACATCGGCTCCGGCATGTGTCTGCTCGGCTTCCTCGCCCTGTCCCATCTGAGCGATGTCCTCCTGGCGATCCTCGGCTTCGGCGTCGTCGGGGGGATCGGAGCCGGCCTGATCTACGCGACCTGCATCAACATGGTCGGCAAATGGTTCCCCGAACGACGCGGCGCCCGCACCGGCTTCGTCAACGGTGGATTCGCGTACGGATCACTGCCGTTCATCTTCATCTTCAACTACGGATTCGACACCGCGAACTACCACCGCGTCCTGGACCTGATCGGCCTGTACATCATGATCGTGGTCGTGGGATGCGCGTTCTTCTTCAAGGACCCGCCGAAGAACTGGTGGCCCGCGGACATCGACCCGCTCTCCCAGGCGGGCGACACGAAAAACGCGGTCGCGCTCGCCAAGAACCCTCCGGCGACGCGGCAGTACACCCCCATGGAGGCGATCCGCACCGGGATGCTGCCCCTGATGTGGATCTCGATCGTGCTGACGGCCGGTGTGTCGATCTTCGGGATCTCCTTCCAGGTCGACTTCGCCAAGGAGGTCGGCTTCGGCCCGCTGGTGGCGGCCTCGTCGATGGGTGTCATGGCGGTCATCAACGGCGTCGGCCGGGGCGTGGTGGGCTGGCTGTCCGACCGGTGGGGCCGCAAGTCCACCCTGGTCTTCGTGGTCGTCGTGCTGGGCCTGGCCCAGTTCGGCGTGATCTGGGCCGGGCATCTCAAGAGTGAGTGGCTGTTCCTGGTCTTCGCCTTCCTGTCCGGCTTCGGCGGCGGCGCGTTCTATCCGCTCTTCGCGGCGCTGACCCCGGACTACTTCGGCGAGAACTACAACGCGACCAACTACGGCCTGGTCTACAGCGGCAAGCTGATCAGCGGCCTGTTCGGCGGCGGCCTGGGTTCCATGGCCGTGGCCGCGTGGGGCTACTACGGCGCCTACGCGCTGGCCGGCGGTCTCTCGATGGTCGCCGCGGCCATCGCGCTGCTGCTGCGGCAGCCGGGGCGCGGCGTGTCCGGTGGCCGGGCCGCGCCGACCCGACCACATCCCCAGCCGGCGGGCTGAGCCGACCATGCCCGCCGCTTGACGGAGGAGGCCCTCCCCAGCGCCTGGGGAGGGCCTCCTCGCGTTCGTCCGCTACGGTGCCGGGGGCCGCCGCCCGTCCGGCGCCGTCAGCCGCCGGGAGCGGTCAGCACTTCTCGCGCAGCGAGTGCAGGTGCTCGCTGGAGCGGCGGGCGAAGCGCAGGGAGTCGCCCGGGTTGTCGTGCTCGGCCTGCCAGTGGTGGTAGGTGCGCTGGCCGCGCAGCCGGGTGACCGCGGAGATGAACTTCTGGTAGTCGATGTCGCCGTCGCCGACATCGGTCATCTTGTAGCCGTAGGCGGTCGCCGGGTCGTACTCGCCGTCCTTGACGTGGAACAGCGGGTAACGGTCGGGCTGCTTGAGGACGTAACGCACCGGGTCGAAGGGGGCCGCGGTGCCGTCGGGCCGCTTGGAGAAGCGGTGCTGGCCGACGAACGCCCAGTAGATGTCCATCTCCAGGTAGACGAGGTCGGGGTCGGTCTCGGCGAGCAGGACGTCGTAGAGGCGGACCTTGGGGTTGTCGCTGGCGAAGGAGAACTCCTCGGAATGGTTGTGCTGGTAGAACTTCATGCCCCGCTTGCGGGCCGCAGCGCCGTAGGTGTTGAACTCCTCGGCGGCGCGCTTCCAGGCGTCGACGGTGTTGCCGTAGCGGAACGGCCCGGAGGCGGTGCCTATGTGCTTGAGGCCGAGGGCCTGGGCGTCGTCGAGGACCTTGGTGAGGTTCTGCGCGAAGGTGTAGGCGTTGGGGTCGCTGGAGTAGTAGCCGACGTGGCTGCCGATGGGGTTCAGGCCGTGGTCGCGGGCCAGCCGCTTGAGCTGGGCGAGGGTGATCGGGCCCGCCGAGCCCTGGCTGTAGCCGGCCAGCTCGATCTCGTCGTAGCCGTACTCCTCCAGTTCGGCGAAGACGGGCGCGAAGCCGAGGGTGGAGATCTTGTCGCGGAGGCTGTAGAGCTGGATGCCGAGCCGGCCGGGGGGCAGGACGGGGCGGCCCCGGCCGCCGCGCCGGTCGGCGGCGTCGGTGGCGGCCTGCGCGGGGGCGGCGGCACCCACCAGGGCGGCGGCGGTGGCGCCCGCGGCGACGCCGAGCATGCCTCGTCTGCTGAGACGGCGGGACAGTTCGGGGTCGTTCGCCTTGCTGGTGCGAGGCGTGCGGCTCATGGGAACTCCTTGTGATCGCTGGGCGTTGTCAGTGGTGAGTGCTTCACTGATGTCAGTGCTTCACCGATGGCCACCCGGTCAGTGATGACCGGGTGGCCGGTGACCAGAAGGTTTCGGTGATGACCAGTGGAGACTTCACTGAGGGATGGTCGGATCGCCGGGTCCGACGGGCCGGCCGAGGCCGGCGAGATGGAGCAGGAGTGACTTGACATCGGTGGCCGCTACGCGGTCTCCGACAGCGCGGGGGGTGGAGCAGATGATGAGCGGACCGTCGTCGTCGCTCAAGGGAAGGCGGCCGTGGCTGCCGCGAATAGGTGAGGGATCCAGCGGCACGACCGCCATGCGGTAGCGCATGCCCAGCTTCTTGCGGGCCAGCGCGGTCGCCGCCTTGACCTTGACATAGGGGTCGAGGGGATCCATGAACAGCTCGACCGGGTCGTAGCCGGGTTTGCGGTGGATCTCGACGAGCTGCGCGAAGTCGGGCGCGCGGTCGTCGTCGAGCCAGTAGTAGTACGTGAACCAGGCGTCCGGCTCCGCCACCGCGACGAGTTCACCGGCGCGCGGATGGTCCAGCTGATGGGTCTTCTTGCCCTCGTCGTCGAGGAGTTGCTCGATGCCGGGCAGATCGGCGAGCGCGGCGCGGGTCGCTTCGAGGTCCTCGGGGCGGCGGACGTAGACATGGGCGATCTGGTGGTCGGCGACCGCGAAGGCACGGGAGGCCATCGGGTCGAGGTACTCCATGCCGTCCTGGGTGTGCACCTCCAGGAGTCCGGCCCGGCGCAGCGCGCGGTTGATGTCGACGGGCCGGCTGACGGGGGTGATGCCGTACTCGGAGAGGGCGACGACGGTCCGGCCCTCGGCGCGGGCGTCGTCCAGCAGTGGGGCCAGGGCCGCGTCCAGGTCGGTGGCTGCCTTCAGGGAGCGCGGGTCATCGGGGCCGTAGCGCTGGAGGTCGTAGTCCAGATGCGGGAGGTAGCACAACGTCAGATCGGGGTGTCGCGTGCGCATGATGTGGCGGGTGGCGTCGATGATCCATTGGCTGGAGACCAGATCGGCGCCGGGGCCCCAGAAGTGGAAGAGGGGGAAGGTGCCGAGCTTCTCGGTGAGTTCGTCGTGCAGCGCGGGCGGGCGGGTGTAGCAGTCGGGTTCTTTGCGGCCGTCGGCGTAGTAGACGGGACGGGGGGTGACGGTGATGTCGGTGTCTGCGCCCATGGCGTACCACCAGCAGATGTTGGCGACCGTGTAGCCGGGGTGTGCGCGGCGGGCGGCGTCCCAGAGTTTGTCGCCGCTGACCAGGCCGTTGTGCTGGCGCCACAGCAGGACGTCGCCGAGTTCGCGGAAGTACCAGCCGTTGCCGACGATGCCGTGTTCGGAGGGCATGGTGCCGGTGAGGAAGGTGGACTGGGCGGCGCAGGTGACGGCGGGCAGGACGGTGCCGAGCGGGGCGCGGGAGCCGGATCGGCCGAGGGCTTTGAGGTGGGGCATGTGGTCGAGCAGACGGGGGGTGAGTCCGACGACGTCCAGGACCAGGAGCGGGGTCGGGGCGGTGTCCTCGGTGGGTGCCGGGGGTGCCGGGGATGGCGTTGTCACGGCAGCTCCTTGAGGCCGAGGTCGGTCAGCAGGTCGCGGGCGAGGGTGAGTTCGGCGGCGATGCCGTCGGCGAGCTGGTTGCGGGCGCGGGGCCGCAGCTCGGGCGGGAGGGCCTGCCAGGTGTAGGTCTCGACCTCAAGGTGGCGGGTGAGCGGGACGGGGCCGCCGACCAGCCGGGTCAGGGTGGTGCGCAGGACGGGGAGCGTGGAGGTGAGGGGCGCCGCGGGGGCGGCGTGCAGGGGGACATGGAAGTGGGAGCGCCAGGGGGAGGCGTCGGGGAGGTGTTCGCCGGCGAGTGCTTCACCCAGGTCGTCGGTGCCGCGCAGGCCGGCGGCGGTGGCGGTGCGGGTCTGGTGCAGGAAGCGGGGTTCGTCGAAGGCGGCGAGGGCCTCGCGGACCTCGGGGAGGTGGGGTTGCTCGGCGTGCAGGGCGGCCGACAGCTGGGTTTTGACGACGGGGACGCCGTGTGCGGTGAGGGCGTCCAGGGCGGTGTGCGGATCTTCGAAGGAGGTGGCGAGATGGCAGGTGTCGACGCAGATGCCGATGCGGGGGTGGCCGATCTCGGTGAGCGGGGCGAGGGCGTCGGCGGTGGTCTCCACGACACAGCCGGGTTCCGGTTCCAGGCCGATGCGCAGGGAGCGGCCGGTGAGTTCTTCGAGTGCGTCGAGGCGTTCGGCGAGGGTGCGCAGGGCGGCCAGGGAGGCGTCGAGGCGTTCGGGTCCCGCTGCGGTGCGCCAGGCGAGGGGCAGGGTGGAGATGGTGCCCTCGGTGACGTCGTCGGGCAGCAGTCCGGCGAGGAGACGGGCCAGGGCGGTGGTGTGCTCCAGGCGCTCGGGGTCGGCCCAGTCGGGCTTGTAGACGCGGTACTTGACCTCTTCGGCGCCGAAGCCCTCGTAGGGGAAGCCGTTGAGGGTGACGACCTCAAGGCCGCGCTGGTCGAGTTCGGTGCGCAGGGTGCGCAGGGCCGACGGGTCGGAGACCAGGGTGGCGGTGGCGTCCTTGGCGAGCCACAGGCCGATGCCCAGGCGGTCGCGGCCGAGGCGGCGGCGGACGGGTTCGCAGTGGTCGCGGAGCTGGGCGAGGACGCCGTCGAAGGTCTCGGCGGGGTGGACGTTGGTGCAGTAGGCGAGGTGGACCGTGGAGCCGTCGGGATGGCGGAAGCGCATCGCTCACTCCCCGCCGCGCAGGATGGAGTTGCCCTCGTGGGTGGGGTCGGTGGTGGCGACGTCGAGGTTCAGCCGCCCACTGAGCCCGTAGAAGGCGACGGGGTTGCGCCACAGCACCCGGTCGACGTCGTCCTCCGAGAAGCCCTCGGCCAGCATCAGGTCGGCGACCTTGCGGGTCTTCAGGGGGTCGCTGCGGCCCCAGTCGGCGGCGGAGTTGACCAGCACCTGCTCGGGTCCGTACGTGCGGAGCAGGGCGACCGTCCGCTGTTCGTCCATCTTGGTGTCGGGATAGACGGAGAAGCCGAGCCAGCAGCCGCTGTCCTTGGCCTCCTTGACGGTGTTCTCGTTGAGGTGGTCGATCAGGACGCGGTCCAGGGGCAGCGCGGATTCGCGGACCACGTCGATGGTGCGGCGCAGCCCGGCGAGCTTGTCGCGGTGCGGGGTGTGCACCATGGCGGGCAGTTCGTGGTCGGCGGCGAGCTGGAGCTGGGCGGCGAACGCGGTGTCCTCGGCCGGGGTCATGGAGTCGTAGCCGATCTCACCGACGGCGACGACCTGGTCCTTGATGAGATAGCGGGGCAGCTCGTCGAGGACGGGCACGCAGCGGGGGTCGTTGGCCTCTTTGGGGTTGAGGGCGATCGTGCAGTGGTGGGCGATGCCGTACTGGGCGGCGCGGAAGGGCTCCCAGCCGAGCAGGGCGTCGAAGTAGTCGAGGAAGGAGGTGGGCGAGGTGCGGGGCTGGCCGAGCCAGAAGGCGGGTTCGACGACGGCGCGGACGCCGGCCGCGTACATGGCCTCGTAGTCGTTGGTGGTCCTGGAGGTCATGTGGATGTGGGGGTCGAAGATGCGCATCAGGACTCCTTGCCGTGGGGGTCGGCCGGGCTCGCCGGGGGTGCGGTCTCGGTCAGGGCCAGGACGCGGTACAGGTCCTCGGGGATGTCCCGGCCTGCGGCGCTGCGCTCTGCGGCGTAGTCGGCGAGCATCCGGGCGAGTTCGCTGTCATCGCCGGCCCGGCGGGCGAGGTCCGCCACCTCGGTGACGGGCACGCCGGTGAACAGGCACTTCAGGACCGCGTGGCGCCAGGCGTGGGGGGTGAGATGGCGGGCGCCGTAGGGGCCGAGGGCGGCGGCGACGAGGGTGGTGTCGTTGGTGCGCAGGGCGTCCTCGATCAGCGGCAGGGCCTCCGGGCCGGGCACGAGGTGGGTGAGGGCGTGCAGTACGGCGCGGCGTTCGGCGGCGGTGCCCTGGGAGTAGACCCGGTCGAGGGCGGTGGCGTCGGCGCGGGCGGCGTGCAGGATCAGGACCCGGGCGGCGTCGGCGTGGTCGGGGCCGCAGCGGCGGCCGGCCTCGGCGAGTCTCAGCTCCCAGGCGGAGATCGGGCCGTGCGAGCCGGGGTGCTCGGCGGCCTCTTGCAGGGCGCGTTCCAGCCAGGTGCCGGCGTCCGGGGAGAGCGAGGCGGTGAGGCGGGTGCGCAGTTCGCCCAGGGGGACGCCGGTGGGCTGGGGGTCCAGGCTGCTGCGGTGATTCATCTGGGGCTCCCTTGTGGGGATGGCGCGGCTTGGCGCAGGAAGGGGAGGGAGAGTTCGGCGAAGTGCGGGCCCGCGTGGGAGTGGCGGGGCAGTTCGACGACGGTCAGTCCCCGGTAGCCGGTCCCGGCGAGGGCGGCGAGGACATCGGGGAAGTCGATCTCGCCCTCGCCCAGCGGGAGGTGTTCGTGGACACCGCGGCACATGTCCTCGATCTGGACGTGGCGCAGCCAGGGCGCGGCGGCGCGGACGCAGTCGGTGGGCGGGAGCGGCTCCAGGCACTGGCAGTGGCCGATGTCCAGGGTGAGGCCCAGGTGCTCGGGGTCGCCGAGGTCGCGGCGCAGCCGGTGGAAGTCGGCGAGGGTGGCGAGGAGATGGCCCGGTTCGGGTTCGACGGCGAGGGGGATGCCGGCGGTGGTGGCGGCGTCCAGGACGGGGGTGAGGGATTCGGCGAGGCGTTTCCAGGCGGTGTCGGGGTCGGTGCCGGCCGGGGGGACGCCGCTGAAGCAGTGCAGGGCGTGGGCGCCGAGGTCGGCGGCGATCCGCACCGCCCGCAGCAGCAGGTCGACGCGGCGGGCGCGGTCCTCGGGGTCCGGGTCGAGCAGCGTGGGGCCGTGCTTGCGGCGGGGGTCGAGCACATAGCGGGCGCCGGTCTCGACGGTGACCTCCAGCCCCAGTTCGTCCAGCAGACTCGCCGTCCGGCCGGTGCGGGCGGCGACGTCCGGGGCGAACGGGTCGAGGTGCATGTGGTCGAGCGTCAGGCCGACGCCGTCGTACCCGAGATCGGCGAGCAGGTGAAGGGCGTCGTCGAGCCGGAGGTCGGCGAGCCCATTGGTGCCGTACCCGAAGCGGAGGGGGTGGGGTGGGGTGGGGGTGCCCTGCGCGGTGGAGGCGTGCGGCTTGGAGCCGGGTGACCGGGTGCCGCGCGAGGTGGAGTCATGCGACTCGGGGCCAGGTGACCGTGTGCCGCGCGAGGCGGAGTCGTGCGGCTCAGGGCGAGGTGACCGCGCGCCCGGTGACTGGGGGCCATGCGGCTCGGGCTCCGGCGACCGTGTGCCCCGCGACACGGAGTCGCGCGACTCAGCGCCAAGTGACCGGGTGCCCGGCGCCCCGGAGCCACGCGGCCCGGACTCCGGCGACCGTGTGCCCTGTGACACGGAGTCATGCGACTCAGCGCCAAGTGACCGGGTGCCCGGCACCCCGGAGCCACGCGGCCCGGACTCCGGCGACCGTGTGCCCTGTGACACGGAGTCATGCGACTCAGCGCCAAGTGACCGGGTGCCCGGCGCCCCGGAGCCACGCGGCCCGGACTCCGGCGACCGTGTGCCCTGTGACACGGAGTCATGCGACTCAGCGCCAAGTGACCGGGTGCCCGGCACCCCGGAGCCACGCGGCCCGGACTCCGGCGACCGTGTGCCCCGCGACACGGAGTCATGCGACTCAGCGCCAAGTGACCGGGTGCCCTGAGAGCCGGAGCCATGCGGCTCGGCGTTCGATGGCTCAGGGCTTGGCGGGCGGAGGCCCTGCGGCTCGGGGCTCATGTGACGCTCACCTTCTTCGCGAAGCGGGCCGCGAGGGGGCCGAGGGCTGCGATGGCCAACGCGGTGAGGTTGGCGCCGGAACGGGCGGACAGCGCGGCCTGGAGCGGGATCATGGCGCGGATGCCGCCGCCGACGGCGCGTTGGGTGAGGGGGGGTGAGGGGTTGAGGGTGGCGTGGAGGTAGGGGCGCCCGGCGGTGGAGGCGTACAGGAGGGCCAGGGCGGTACGGAGGGTGGTGCCGGGTGGGAGTGGGGTGGGGTGGGGGGAAGAGGGAGGGGAGAGCGCGGTGAGGCGGAGTCGGGGGGAGGCGGTGGTGTGGGGGGTGGAGGACGGCCGGGGGACGGAGGTCGTCACGGCCGTGCTCGGGCTGGGGGTCGGGGCGGTGTGGGGGGTAGTGCCCGGCAGGCCCCGGGTGGCTGCTTCGCCGGGACCTGCCGGGGGTCGGGTGGTGAGGTGGGTCAGGAGAGCGGTGGCGGCCAGGGCGGCGAGGGGGGCGAGAGGCCGGCCGCCCTGGGTCTCGTCGCGGGAGACGGTGGTGACCGCGAGGGTGTGGGCGCCGAGAAGTGCGGCGGAGGGGAGTGCCTCCCGGGTACGGCCCTTGGTGGCCGCGGCGCCGAGGAGCAGGTCCAGGGTGCGGGCGCCCGCCATGGCGACGGGGCCGGCCGGGGTGTGCTTGAGGCCGAGGTCGTAGGCCCAGACGGTGGCCGCGAGCGGGGCGGCGACCGCGAGGGCCGGGCGTCCGGCGCGGGCGGCGAGCGCGAGGCCGACGGCGGTGAGGGCACCGGCGGCGGCGAGGGCGGCGCCGGGGCGGATCCGGCCGGAGGGGATCGGGCGGTGCGGGCGTTCGGCGGCGTCCTCCTCGCGGTCGGCCCAGTCGTTGAGGGCCATGCCCGCCTCGTAGAGGCAGAGGGAGGAGCCGATGGCGAGCAGGGTGCGGGAGTTGGGGCGGGCGCCCATGGCGGCGGCGCCGGTCAGGGCGTCGCCGGGGACGGTGAACAGCGCGGGGAGGCGCAGCAGTTCGGCCCAGGCGCGGAGGCTGGCGGGAGTGGAGAGCGGGCCGGTCCCCGGGGAGTGCGGGGCGGTGTCGCCGGCCTTGCCGGGGTGGCCGCCGTTGCCTGAGTGGCCGGCCTTGCTGGAGTGGCCGCCCTTGCCAGGGTAGCCGCCCTCGCCGGAGTGGCCGTCGGACCCGGCCTGGGCGTTGAGCCCGACCTGGGCATCAGGGCCGCCCCGGGCGCGATCGCCGACCCCTGCGTCAGGGCCAACCCGGGCATCGAGCCCGGCCCGGGCATCAGGGCCACCACGGGTGCCATCACCGACCCCGGCGTCAGGCCCAACTTGGGCGTCGCGCCCGACCTGGGCGCTATCACCAACCCCGGCGTCAAGCCCAACCCAGGCGTCACGACCAACCTGCGCGCCATCGCCGGCCCCAGCGTCAAGGCCGACCCAAACGCCATCACCAACCCCGGAGCCAAAGCCGCCCCCGTGGTCAAACCCACCCCCGACCTCATCGCCGCCCCGCCGACCCGTCGAGGCGCCCCAAGCCACCCCGCCGTCCCAGTCGGCGTCGCCGCACGCCCCCGTACGGCAGCAGCTGTCCGACCCCGTCCCCCAGTCATCCTGGTCCCGGGTCCTGGTCGGCAACGCCCGGCCGGACGAGCGCCACGCGGCACGCGCACCCGGCACGGCACGCATACCCGGCGCGGCAGACGTGGCCCAGGCCTCGCGGGCGGCCCGCGCGACCGTGGGCAGGCGTCCGGCCAGTGCCGTCAGTTCCGACACCAGCGCCCGCAGCCTCATGCGCGCTCCTCGGAGTTCTCGTCGGAAGGCCCATCGGCCGGGGCGCCACCGTCGTGCCCTCGCCCCGACGTACCCGCCTCGGAAAGCCGCGCCCGCACCGGCACATCCCCCTCAGAAGACCGCGCCCGCGCCGACGCACCTCCCTCGGAAAGCCGCGCCCCCGCCGACACACCCCCCTCAGAAGACCCCGCCCGCGCCGACGCACCCCCCTCGGAGAGCCGCGCCCCCGCCGACACACCTCCCTCCGCCAACCGCCCCCCGAACCGCACCAGCTCCTGGTACTGCTCCCCAAGGGCCGCCGGTCCCTCCCCCACCGGGTCCTTGAAGTAGAAGCCCAGTTCGGACAGGGGGCCGGAAAGGCCGGTTTCGTGGGCGCGAGCCGTCAGCCGGGCCAGGTCCAGGACCAGCGGAGCGGCCAGCGCGGAGTCGCAGCCCTGCCAGATGGTCTGCATGATCATGCGGGTGCCGAGGAAGCCGTCGAAGGCGATGTGGTCCCAGGCGGTCTTCCAGTCGCCGAGGGCCGGGACGTCGTCGATGTGGACCTCGCCCTCGGGGGTGGAGCCGAGGGTGTCGGCGAGGACGCGTTCCTTGCCGGCGTTCTTGGCCGCCGCGGCGGCCGGGTCGGCGAGGGCGGCGCCGTCGCCGCCGCCCAGCAGATTGGCGCCGGACCACGCGCGGACGGTCAGGGCACGCTGGGCGAACATCGGGCCGAGGACCGAGCGGAGCAGGGTCTGCCCGGTCTTGCCGTCGCGGCCCGCGTAGGGCAGCCCGCTGTCGGCCGCCGCCCGTGCCGCGTCGGGGTGGTGCATGCCCTGGGAGGGGGTGAAGTTGACGTAGGGGCAGCCCGCGCGGAGGGCGGCCAGGGCGTACAGGGTGCTCGGCGCGTAGGTGTCGCCGGTGGCCGCCGGTTCGGTGGAGGCCACGTTCACCACCACGGCACGGGCCAGCCCATGGCGTCGTACGAAGTCCTCGATGTCGGCGGCGAAGGCCGCGATCAGTTCGGGGGCGGTGCGGGTGTCGCCCGGGGTGGGGCCGCCGGGCCGGATCTCCCGGTCCGCCGCGGCCAGTTCCCCGGCGACGGCCGTGGTCAGGCCGTACGGCAGGACGCCGCCGGCGGTCAGGACCTCGGCGTGTTTGGGCAGCGGGCAGTCGACGGTGTCGTGACCGCCGAAGACGAGGTCGGACAGGGCGGGCAGGCCGCTGTCGGTGAAGGCGGGGGTCTCGGTCAGCATGCCGGTGGGCGGGTGCAGCCCCGCGGTGACGGCGGCGCACCCGGTGATGACGGTGGTGGCGACGGAGCCTCGGGCTCCGATCAGCCACACCCCTACACGCGGGCGGGAGAGGGACGCGGACATGGGCAGCCTCCTTGTCGTGCGCGAACCCAGAGGGCAGGGGAAGGGTCGGGAGACGGCGGGCGGGCGGGCGGCGGCCCCCCCCCCCCCCCGCGGGGGGTGTCTGGCAGGCTCACTGGGGCCCCTTCGTTGTGGGCCCCAACCCCGGGGGGGGGGGGGGGGGGGGGGCGCGGGGGGGGGGGGGCGGGGCCCCCCCCCCCCCCCGCCGTTCTAGTTGCCCGGAGTGGGCAGGTTCTTCAACTGGATGTTGCGGAAGGAGACCTGGTCACTGGCGCCATGGTTCTGGAGGCCGATGTAACCGTCGGTCAGGCTCCGCTGGGGGTCCTTGTTGGTGAAGTCGTTGATCTTGACTCCGTTGAGGAACACCTGGAGGCGTTCGCCCTGGACCTTGATCTCGTAGGAGTTCCACTGGCCGGGCGGCCGGAGGACCTGGTCACGGGCCTTGATGTTGGCCGACTTGAAGGAGTAGACCGACCCGGTGGTGCGGTCGGGCGCGTCCGTCGCGTCGATCTGGATCTCGTAGCCCTTGTTCACGGCGGACCACGGGTCGTCGGAGGCCGGGAAGCCCACGAAGATCCCGGAGTTGTCGTCGTCCTGCATCTTCCAGTCGAGCTTGAGGGAGTACGAGCCCAGCTCCTTGGCCTGGTACCAGAGCAGGCCCATGCCGCCCTCGGACTGGAGGGTGCCGTTGCTCACGGTGAACTTGCCCGGGCCGGCCTGCTTCCAGCCTTCCAGGGTCTGGCCGTTGAAGATCTTCCGGTAGTCCGTGCTGGGCTTGCAGTCGGCCTTGACCTGGCCGGTGGCGTACTGCATGCCGCCGAGCAGATGGGCGCGGAAGGCTTCCTCGGTGTAGGACTCCTTGGTGTGGCCGCCGCCGGTGTAGAAGGACCGGCCGCCGCCGTAGGACTGGCACCAGGCGATCGGGTGATCGCCCTTCATGGAGCCGCCCTGGTAGGTGGTCTCGTCGAGGGTGGCGAGGACCTTGGCCTGCTCACGCGGGTTGGTGCGGTAGTTGTACCACTCGTCGGTCCGCTCCCAGGTCTCGCCCAGGTGCGCGGTGGACGGGTGGTCGTGGTCCTCGACGCGGACGGTCGCCTTCTGGATCTGCGGGTGCGAGGTGAAGTAGGCGCCGACCAGACCGCCGTAGAACTCCCAGTCGTACTCGGTGTCGGCGGCGGCGTGGATGCCCATGTAGCCGCCGCCGTTCTTGACGTAGTTCTCGAACGCGGCCTGCTGCTCCGCGTTGAGGACGTCACCGGTGGTGGACAGGAAGGCCACGGCGTCGTACTTGGCGAGGTTGGCCGTGGTGAACTGGCGGGCCTCCTCGGTCGAGTCGACCGTGATGCCGGCCGGGGCACCCAGCTCCTTCAGGGCGGCGACGCCGGCCCCGATGGAGTCGTGGCGGAATCCGGCGGTCTTGGAGAAGACCAGGACCTTCTTGCCGCCCTTGAACGGCTCCTTGGAGAACTCGAAGTCGTCCAGGTCGTACAGCGCGCCCGCGCCGCCCCGGAAGACCAGGAAGATCTCCGTGGTGCCCTTGGGCAGTGCCCGCAGCGGCACGTCGACGTTCTGGAACGTCTCCCAGCTGCCGGTCGGCGGGATGTAGGCGGAGCCGTGCAGCGGGCCGTCGGGCGAGCCGGTGCGCAGCTCGACGAAGCCGCCCGCGCCGCCGGAGGAGGCCCGTACGGTCAGCTTCTTCTGCCCGTCGAACTTGTAGGGCGTGAAGGAGATCCAGTCGCCGTCGTCGATGTCGCCGACGGTCTTGCCGCCATTGGCGGTGGGCTTGTCGTAGGTGCGGATGCCCGACTGGCTGGTGAAGTGCTCGGCCTGGCGGTGCAGCGGCTGGAGCACGGTCCGGGCGGTGCCGGTCAGCGCCTCCTGGCCGTTCGCGCCACCGTCGGTGTAGCTGGCGCCGACGACGCCGTAGATGTTGGCGTTGGGGTCGTGGCCACCGTCACCGGGCGGCGGGTTCAGGGTTCCGGTACAGCCCTGCTCGCTGGTCAGCTCGTGGGCGTGGGAGTCGTGGCCGAGGCTGTAGGAGACCTTGACCTTGGAGCAGTCGATGCGCTCCTCGGGGTCGGTGACGGTCACCTTGAACGGGACCGGCTTGCCGAACTCGGCCAGGGTGCCGTTGCCCGGGATGTCGATCTTCACCTTGGGTTCGGTGTTGCCGACGACGATCCGGACGCTGGCGGTGCCGGTGTTGCCCTCGGGGTCGGTGGCGGTGAAGGTGGCGGTGTAGGTGCCGACCTTCTTGTACTTGTGGGTGGGATTGGCGCCCTCGGCCTTGGTGCCGTCGCCGAAGTCCCAGCTGTAGGTGAGGTCGGGCGAGTCGGCGTCCGTCGCGGAGCCGGTGAAGGCCACCTTGAGGCCGGCCGCGCCGGACGTCTTGTCGGCCTTCGCCTCGGCGAGCGGGGAGAAGCCGTCCTGGGCGTACTCGATCCGGTACAGCGCGGAGTGCTCGTCGCCCTGGAACCAGGAGACGCCGTAGTCGAGGACGTAGAGGGCGCCGTCGGGGCCGAACTCCATGTCCATGATCTGGGTGCCGGTCCACGGGAAGGGGTTGATCGAGGCGACGGAGCCGTCCGCGTTCTGCTCGATCCGCTTGATCCAGCGGCGGCCGAACTCACCGGCGAAGAAGTCGCCGTCGTAGGCCTCGGGGAACTTCACGCTGGAGTTCAGGTCCGCGTCGTAGCGGTAGACCGGGCCCGCCATCGGGGACTCGGAGCCGCTGCCGAACTCGGGCACGGAGCCGCCGTCGTACGGGATCCAGGCGGCCTGCGCGGGCGGCAGGTCGACCAGGCCGGTGTTGTGCGGCGAGGTGTTCTTGGGGGCGGCGCAGTCGAACTTGGCGCCGGAGGTGCCGGTGCCGAAGTCGTAGTCGACGTATGCCTCGTTGTTGCCGACGCAGAACGGCCAGCCGAAGTTCGCGGCCTCGGTGACCTTGGCGAACTCGACCATGCCGGCCGGGCCGCGGCCCGGGTTGGCGGCGCCCGCGTCGGGGCCGTAGTCGCCGACGTAGACGATGCCGGTCTGGTCGTCGACGCTCATCCGGAACGGGTTGCGGAAGCCCATCGCGTAGATCTCGGGACGGGTCTTGTCCGTGCCCGGCGCGAAGAGGTTGCCCTCCGGGACCGTGTACGAGCCGTCCGCCGCGACCTTGATCCGCAGGATCTTGCCGCGCAGGTCATTGGTGTTGCCGGAGCTGCGGCGGGCGTCGAAGGCCGGGTTGCGGTTCGCGCGGTCGTCGATCGGCGTGTAGCCGTCGGAGGCGAACGGGTTGGTGTCGTCGCCGGTCGACAGGTAGAGGTTGCCGTCCGCGTCGAAGTCGATGTCGCCGCCGACGTGGCAGCAGATGCCGCGGGATGCCTCGACGTCCAGGACCTTCTTCTCGCTGGCCAGGTCCAGGGTGCCGTTGGGGTTCAGGACGAAGCGGGAGAGGCGGTTGACGCCGTCGAACTTCGCGAAGTCCGCGGCGGTGCCGGTCTCGGGGGCGTCGCCCGCGGGGGTGTCCAGCGGCGGGGCGTAATAGAGGTAGATCGCCCGGTTGTTGACGAAGTCCGGGTCGATGCCGACGCCCTGGAGGCCCTCCTCGTCATGGGTGTAGACGGGGATCTTGCCCGCGACCTTGGTGACACCCGCCTGGTCGGTCAGGCGCAGTGTGCCGTCGCGGGAGGTGTGCAGGACACTGCGGTCCGGGAGCACGGCGAGCGACATCGGCTCGCCCATCTCCGGCTCGCCCTTGGCGAGCGGCACCTGCTGGAACTGCTCCTCGGCGACGGCCGCTTCCTCGTGCTCCGGGTGGCCCGGGTGAGCACCGGCGACGGTCGCCGGGGTGCCCACGGCCAGCAGGAGGCCGGTGAAGAGGGCGACGGCGGTACGGAGACGGGGGCGCCTCGCGATGTCGGTGGTTCTGATTCTGGATCCGGTTCTGGCTCTGGTTCTGTGCACGAAGGTCCCTCCGGGAACGGGGTGAGCCGTACGGGGTGGTGCTTGCGTGTGCGGTGCGGGCGCCGGGGTGCGCCGTCACCCCGGAGGTCTGTGTGTCCTGAACGCTTCCTGAACACTTCAGGGACGGTATCTGTGTCCGTCCGGGGCGAACACCCCTTGCGTCAGGATCGGTCCGGCTTTTTCCCATCGCAGGACAAAGCAGGATTCGGGCAGGTCGGAGGGGGGACGGGCGGTTGCTCCGGCCCCGTCCCCGACCTGCCGTCAGGTGCGTGGATCAGCTGTTGATCATCTGTTGATCAGCAGCGGATCGGTCGTGGATCAGCTGTTGAACGCGGCGTCGAAGGACGCGGTGGGTGCCTCGAAGTCGAACGCCTTGAGACGGGTGAGCGCCTCGGGGGCGCCCTGGAGCCGGTCCATGCCGGCGTCCTCCCACTCGACGGAGATCGGACCGCCGTACCCGATCGAGCGCAGCATCCGGAAGACGTCCTCCCAGGGCACGTCGCCGTGCCCGGCGGAGACGAAGTCCCAGCCGCGGCGCGGGTCGCCCCAGGGGAGGTGGGAGCCGAGCCGGCCGTTGCGCCCGTCGAGCCGCTTGCGGGCCTCCTTGCAGTCGACGTGGTAGATCCGGTCGCGGAAGTCCCACAGGAACCCGACCGGGTCGAGGTCCTGCCAGACGAAGTGCGAGGGGTCGAAGTTGAGGCCGAAGGCGGGCCGGTTGTCCACGGCCTCAAGGGCCCGCTGGGTGGTCCAGTAGTCGTAGGCGATCTCGCTGGGGTGCACCTCGTGGGCGAAGCGCACGCCCTCGGCGTCGAAGACGTCCAGGATCGGGTTCCAGCGGTCGGCGAAGTCCTGGTAGCCGCGCTCGATCATGGACTCGGGGGCGGGCGGGAACATCGCGACCAGGTGCCAGATCGCTGAGCCGGTGAAGCCGATGACGGTGTCGACGCCGAGTGCGGCGGCGGCCCGTGCGGTGTCGGCGATCTCGGCGGCGGCCCGCTGCCGCACGCCCTCCGCGTCGCCGTCGCCCCAGATCCTGGCCGGGAGGATGCCCTGATGGCGTTCGTCGATGATGGCGTCGCAGACGGCCTGGCCGACCAGATGGTTGGAGATGGCCAGGCACTTCAGGCCGTACTTCTCCAGCAGCTGGTGGCGGCCCTTGACATAGCCGGGGTCGGCGAGGGCCTTGTCGACCTCGAAGTGGTCGCCCCAGCAGGCGAGTTCCAGTCCGTCGTAGCCGAAGTCACGGGCGAGCCGGCAGACCTCCTCAAGGGGGAGGTCGGCCCACTGGCCGGTGAAGAGGGTGAAGGTGCGCGGCATCTCAGCTGTCCTCCTGGACCGCGAGGGGAGTCGCGAGGGGCGTCGCGATGGGGGTGTAGACGGAGTTCTTCTCCGCGCTCTCCTCGACGGCCGCCAGGACCTGCTGGACCTGGAGCCCGTCGGCGAAGGAGGGTTCGGGCCGGCGGCCCTCGGCGATGGCGTGCACGAGGTCGCGGGCCTGGTGCACGAAGGTGTGTTCGTAGCCGAGGCCGTGCCCCGGCGGCCACCAGGCCTCCAGGTACGGGTGGCCGGGCTCGGTGACGAGGATGCGGCGGAAGCCGTTGTGCTCGTCGGGCTGGCCGGCGTCGTGGTACCAGAGTTCGTTGAGGCGCTCCAGGTCGAAGGCGAGCGAGCCGCGCTCGCCGTTCAGCTCCAGGCGCAGGGCGTTCTTGCGGCCGGTGGCGTACCGGGTGGCCTCGAAGGAGGCGAGGGCGCCGGACGGGAAGCGGGCGGTGAACAGGGCGGCGTCGTCGACGGTGACCTCTCCGGTGCCGGCGGCGGCGGTCGCGGACAGTCCGCTGGCCGCGCCGGGCAGCGGACGGTGGCGTACGAAGGTCTCGGTGAGCGCGGAGACTCCGGCCAGCCGCTCCCCCGCCAGATACTGGGCCAGGTCGATGATGTGCGCGCCGAGGTCGCCGAGCGAGCCGGAACCGGCCTGGTCCTTGCGCAGCCGCCAGGTCAGCGGGGCCTGCGGATCGGCCAGCCAGTCCTGGAGGTAGGTGACCCGCACATGGCGCAGGGTGCCGATCCGGCCCTCGGCGACCATCTTGCGGGCCAGCGCGGTGGCGGGCACCCGGCGGTAGTTGAAGCCGACCATCGCGAGCTGGCCGCGGGCGTGGGCGGCTTCGGCGGCCTCGGTCATCGCCGCCGCCTCCTCCACGGTGTTGGCCAGCGGCTTCTCGCACAGTACGTGCTTTCCGGCGGCCAGTGCGGCGAGCGCGATCTCGGCGTGGCTGTCGCCGGGGGTGCAGATGTCCACGAGGTCGACGTCGTCGCGGGCGATCAGGGCCCGCCAGTCGGTCTCGGCGGCGGCCCAGCCGTGCCGGTCGGCGGCGGCGCGCACGGCGTCCGCGTCCCGGCCGCAGATCGCGGACATCACCGGGCGCAGGGGCAGATCGAAGACACGGCCCACGGTACGCCAGCCCTGGGAGTGAGCGGCGCCCATGAAGGCGTAGCCCACCATGCCGACGCGCAGCGCCGGTCTCCCGGCGGGGCGCGCGGTGCCGGTACCGGAGACGGCGGTCCGGTCCGACTCCGCCGCGGGGGCATCGTCCGTTCCCTGCGCGCCGGCGTCACTCGTTCCCGGCGTTTCGGCCGCTGCCCCTGCGGGCTGCTGCGGCTGTCCCATGGATCAGTCCTCCTCGTCGTCATACACGGTGGGGGGTTGTTGGGCCCCGGCCGGGCACCGCACGGGCGGCGACCGGGTCGGGTCGGGTCCCGGCGCGGGTGCCGCGGGTGCGGCGACCGGCCGGGGCGAGTCCGGGGGCGGGCCCCGCGCGCGCGGCGGCCGGGGGGCGGCGGGGTC
>NZ_JBHYUG010000010.1:0-6264 GCF_042749375.1 Streptomyces sp. NPDC059477
TCCCCCCACCATCAACCCGCCGAACTCCCCCCACCATCAACCCGCCGAACTCCCCTCACCATCAACCCGCTGAACTCCCCCTCACCGGCTCAGCCGCTGGAACCTCCGTACCGCCAGCGGCAGGAAGATCGCCGTCAGCACCAGCGGCCACACCCCCGCCATCAGCAGCGCGTGCTGCTCGATCCAGGAGTCCCCGCCGCCGACCGGCGTCCCGAACAGCTCACGCGTCGCGGCGGCCGTCGAGGAGATGGGGTTCCACGCCGCCACCCAGCCCAGCCAGTCCGGCATCAGCTGCGGGGCGACGAAGATGCTGGAGATCATCGTCAGGGGGAAGGCCACCGCGAACAGGCCGCCCGCCGCCTCCGGGTTGGGGACGATCAGGCCCAGCCAGACGCCGACCCAGATCAGGGAGAAGCGGAGCCACAGCAGGAGTCCGAAGGCCGCCAGGAAGCCCCAGCCGCCGTCCGGGCGCCAGCCCATCGCCAACGCGGTCAGCATGATGATGGCCAGTTCGGCGCAGGCCACCAGCAGATCGGTGACCCCACGGCCCGCCACCACCGCCGACGACGACATCGGCATCGAGCGGAAGCGGTCGATGACCCCCTTCGTGGAGTCGTACACCACCACCGTCGCCGTGTTCATGAAGCCGAAGGCCATCGTCATCACGAACATCCCCGGCATCAGGAAGTCCTTGTAGTCCCCGCCGCCCGGCACGGTCATCGCGCTGCCGAAGACATAGCCGTAGAGAAGGACGGAGAGGATGGGGAAGCCCAGCTGCCAGGCGATGTTCACCGGCTGGCGCTGGTAGTGGGTCAGACCGCGCCGGACGATGTTCCAGACATCCGACAGCAGCCAGTACGTGCCGCTGCGCGAGGGCGGTTCGGTCCTGGCGGCCACCGTGCTCACACCGCCGTCTCCTTTCAGGTCCACAGCACTCACGCCGCCGCCTCCTTCTTCTCCGCCCGGTGTCCCGTCAGACGCAGGAACACATCGTCCAGGCTCGGCCTGCGCAGCCCGATGTCCTCGACGCGGACGCCCTCGTCCTGGAGGGTGCGGGCGACATCCGTGAGGGCCGCCACCCGGTCGGTCACCGGGGCGTGCACCCGCAACTCGCTCTCGTCGGACTCCGGTTCGCCGTCCGAGACCCGCGCCACGACCTTCACGGCCCGCGCGATGTCCGACCGCTCGGCGAGCACGACCTCGATACGGTCGCCGCCGATCAGGTTCTTCAGCCCGTCCGGGGTGTCGTCGGCGATGGCCCGGCCCTGGTCGATGACCGTGATCCGGGACGCCAGCTTGTCCGCCTCCTCCAGATACTGGGTGGTCAGCAGGACCGTCGTACCGCTCGCCACCAGCGCCCGCACCGACTCCCACACCTCCCCCCGGCTGCGCGGGTCCAGGCCCGTCGTCGGCTCGTCCAGGAAGAGCACCGCCGGGGCCAGGATCATCGACGCGGCCAGGTCCAGCCGGCGCCGCATACCGCCGCTGTAGCCGCCCGCGCCCTTGTCGGCCGCCTCGGTGAGATCGAACTGCGCCAGCAGCTCCACCGCCCGGCTCTTCGCGCGCGATCCGCCGAGGTGGAAGAGCCGGCCGAACATCTCCAGGTTCTGCCGCCCGGTGAGCACCTCGTCAACCGCCGCGTACTGCCCGGTGAGCCCGATCCGGGCCCGTACCTCGCGCGCCTTGCGGGCCACGTCCAGTCCGGCGACCGTGGCGTGTCCGCCGTCCAGCTTCACGAGCGTGGACAGGATGCGTACGGCGGTGGTCTTCCCGGCGCCGTTCGGCCCGAGCAGGCCGTGCACGGTGCCCTCGCGCACGACGAGGTCGAAGCCGTCCAGTGCCCGCTTCTCGCCGTACCGCTTCTCCAGGCCCTCGGCCCGCACCGCGTATCCGTCCATCGTGTGTCCCCCTCTGTCCGCGTTGCTCGCGCTGCTCGCGCCGCCTAACTGAGTACACCGTACCCGATGGCGCGTACAGCGTACCCAATTTTAATCCGGGGATTTAAGCTGAGCCCATGACGAGCGGCGAGAACAGCGGCAAGAAAGCCGGTGACGGCACGCAGACCAGTGGCAGCGGGGACATCGCCCGCACCCTGGAACTGCTGTGGGACACCGGCCGGCGGCCCAGCCGCGGCCCCAAACCGGGCCTGACGCTCGACCGGATCGTGGAAGCGGCCGTCCAGGTCGCGGACGCCGAGGGCCTGGAGGCGGTCTCCATGCGACGCGTCGCCGCCGAACTCGACACCGGCGCGATGTCGCTGTACCGGTACGTCCCCGGAAAGGGCGAGTTGCTCGATCTGATGCTGGACCGGGTCCAGGGACCCTCCGAGAACCCCGCCGCCCTCGGCGACGGCACCTGGCGCTCCGCCCTGGAGAGCATGGGCCACGCCACGCTCGCCCTCTACCGCCGCCACCCCTGGCTGCTCCAGGTCAACCAGACCCGCCCGATCCTGGGCCCGAGCGCCCTCGGTGCCATGGAGAAGGTCCTCTCCCGCATCAAGCCGATGAACCTGCCCGACCGCGAACTGGTCTCGGCGATCATCCTGGTCGACAGCTATGTCGTCGGAGCCGCCCGCACCCAGCTCTACGGGGAGGCGGCCGAGCACCGGACCGGCCTGACCGACACCGAGTTCTGGGCGGCACAGGTGCCGACCCTGGAGAAGGTCCTGGCCTCCGGCCGGTTCCCGCTGATGGCCGCCCTGGACGAGGACACCTGGGGCACGGACTTCGACCACTTCGGCTGGGGTCTCCAGCGCATCCTGGACGGTCTGGAGGCGATGGTCACGGCGAGGGCGGCGGTCACCACCACGCCCTCAACCCACCCCGACCCCACCGAGGCGAACGCCCACTGATCTCTGAGCGCGGCCGGCTAACCCCGCCGCCTCCGCCGCCGCGCCCCCAGCACCAGCACCGCCAGCACCGCCACGGCCAGCGCCCCGGCGCCGACGGACAGACCGGGCCCGTCCCCGGAGTCCTCCCCCGCCGCCGACGACCCCGAGTCCTCCGCGCCCGATCCCGACCCGCCCCCGGGCGCGTCCTCGGGCAGCACCCGGCTCCCCTCCCCCTCCGCCCCGTACATCAGCTTGCTCCCGTCGGCCGTGTACGTGACCGACTCGCCCTGCGCGAACCCGGTCGGCACGCTCAGCCGCTCCAGCCGCTTGAGCTGCCCGCCGTTCCACTCGTAGTCGATGGCCCCGAAGTAGCTGCGGACGACGAGATGACCGGCGTCCGGGGAGAGCGCCGCGTCGGTGGCCTCCAGGTCGGGGACGGCGGCGATCGGCTCGAAGACATTGGTGCCGGACGCCGACAGCTCGGCCGGGCCCTCGTACAGATGCCCGCCCTCGCTGTTCTTGTCCACGATGTAGACCCGCCCGGTCTCCGGGTGCACGACCAGCGACTCGGCGTCCCGGGCACCGTCCGCGTACTGGACGACGTACTGCGTGGCCCTGATCGACTGGTCCGTCAGCTCCGCGGGCTCGGGCAGCTGATAGATCCAGACGTGGTCCCAGGTCCCGCCGAGGTTGTCCCCTATGTCGCCGACGTAGATCTGGTCGTCGGGCCCGATCGAGATCGCCTCGATGTCCCGGGGCGTGCCGACGCCCGTGAGGGTGATCGTCGCGACCGTGTCGCCCGTCGCGCTGTCCACGGCGTAGAGGAAGGCCCCGTCGTCGCTGTCGTTGTGCGTCCAGTAGATCCCCGGATGCTGCCGGGACGCGGCGAGCCCGCTGGACTCGGTGATCCGCGGATCCTTGATCGTGAACCCCTCGTCACCGTCGGCGGCGGACGCGGACGGCACGGACAGCCCGACCGTGAGCAGGGCGGCGGCGAGAGGGACCAGTGATCGGCGCATGCCCCAAGACTGCCATCCCGTACGGGCGTTCCCGCCGGTGCCTGTGCCGTGCGCCGCGTCCCCTGCCCCCGCCGTCCCCGCCCCGCTCCCGGTCGGCCATCATGAGCGGATGCTCAGGTTGATGCCGGTAGGCGATTCGATGACCATCGGCAGTGCGGGCGAGCACACCTGGCGGTACCGGATGTGGCGGCACCTGTGCGCGACCCACGGCGGCCCGTTCACGCTGGTCGGACCGCGCGAGACGCTGTACGACAAGGGGGCCGACGCACCCGTCTCCTATCTCTACGCCGAGCCCGATTTCCCGCGCGCGCACCTGGCGGGCTGGGGCGAGGGCTGGCAGCACATGGCGCCGATGATCGGGCAGGCCGTACGGGAGGCACGCGCGGATGTGCTGCTGGTCTCCCTCGGCCTGATCGACCTGGGCTTCTACACCGACCCCGAGCAGACCACGCAGAACGTCCGGGCCTTCATCGCCGGGGCGAGGGCGGCCCGGCCGCGCGTGCGGATGGTGGTGCTGCCGGTGATACCCAACATCCGGGCCACCTCCGACGCCGCCTTCGCCACGCAGGTCGCCACGTTCAACGAACTCCTCGCGAAGACCGTCGCCGACCTGGACGAGCCGCGCTCCTCCCTGCTGCTGGCGTCGCTCCCGGCGTCGTACGACGTCGACACCGACACCTACGACGGCACCCACCCGAACACCAGCGGCGAGCACAAGATCGCGGAGGCCTTCGCCGAGGCGATGTACCAGGGGTGGGGGCTGGGCGGTGCGTACGAAGGGTGAGGGGCCGCGGACCGGGCGCTCACGTCGCTCAAGAGGCCGTCAGGTCGCCTGAGCGGAGGGCGCGGCAGCCTCGATCTCCCGGACCATCGCCCGCGCGCACTCCCGCACCCCACCCGGCACCGCCCCCACCGATCCCGCCTCCAGATACCCCGCCCGCGCCCACTCCAGCACCGGACGATGCCGCTCCGGGAGCCGCTCGCGCGCCCGGTCGGCCGCCGCGTCCTTCGATCGGATGGCGCCGGTGACCAGGGTGGTCCAGATCCGGGCGAGGGTCAGCAGGACGTTACGGGTGTCCGTGTCCAGCTCGGACATCAGCTCCGGCACCCCCGCCACGATGGCCCGGCGCAGGTCGGCGGGCGGGACGGGCGGGAGGAGTTGGGCCGGGGGCGGGCCGTGGAGCGCGGTGTCGCCGTCGCGGGCCATGGTGATCAGGGGGGCGAGATCGGGCATCGGCCCGGCGGCGGGGACGTACCCCCGCTCGTACTCCGCCCGCAGCCACTCCCCGTACAGGAACTCGCAGGTCGGCGGGTAGCGCCAGGGGCTGATCCCGCCGTGCACGACGACGATCAGCTCGACGGGCCGCCGCCCGGGGTCACCGGGGGCACCGGAGACCTCCATCAGCTCCCGTACCAGGTCCCGGCGTTGCCCCTCCGTCAGCGGTCGCTCCACGACCGCGAGCAGATCGACGTCACTGTGCGGACGCAGCCCGCCGAGGACGGCGGAACCGTGGAGGTAGACGCCCAGGAGGGTGCCGTCGTCGTCGAGGTGGCGGTGGAGGAGTCGTACGAGGGGGTAGGTGAGGGGGAGTGATGACACACTCGGCAGTGTGGGCATGGATCACTGTCCGTGTCCAAACCTTTGAACGTATCGTTGTACCGCGCGGCTGTACCCGCGAACAGGGCAGCCGGGGAGGAGCGCCACGATGACCGTCGTAGAGACCGACAGGATCGACATGGCCGACGAGAACGCACAGCACCTCGACGAGTTGTTCGAGCTGGTGGAGCGGATGATCCCCGAGGGTTTCAAGGTCGAGGTCGTCGAGGGGGCCGTCAATATGGTGCCGCAGCGGGATACGCACTGGGAGATCGCGCGCCGGATCATCCACGCGCTGGAGGACAAGTTCGGCAGGGACATCAAGGTGAAAACAGATGTCCGTATCGACTTGCCCGGCTACGAGAACGGCTTCTGCCCCGATGTGATGAAGCTGCAAGACGACGCCGAGCGCAACGCCGAGCGCGGCGGCTGGCGCCACGAGGATGTCGAGTTCGTCGCAGAGGTCATCTCACGGGGCACCGGGATGAACGACTACGGTCCCAAGAAGACCGCGTACGCGGAGGCCGAGATCCCCGTCTATCTCATCGCCGACCCTTATCTGGGCCGCTGCCACCTCTTCACCGACCCCAAGGACGGCGAGTACCGCACCGAGTCCCGGGTCGACTTCGGCGAGACCATCGATCTGACCCACACCCTCCTCGATCTCACCATCGACACGTCCAGGTTCCCCCGCGACTGACCACAACCGCCCCCGACTCGCCCCTCCCTCAACGGCCCGGAACCCCCTCCGGGCCGTTGGCCTGTGGACCCCCCCCCTCCCGGGGTGCGGCGGCGGGCACGGGGCCGGAGGACCCCCT
>NZ_JBHYUG010000010.1:6274-15835 GCF_042749375.1 Streptomyces sp. NPDC059477
ACCCCCACCCACCCGCGCGCGCCGCCCCGGCCCTGCCCCCCCCCGCCCCCCGCCCCGCCCCGCCCACCGCGCGCGCGCCCCCCGCCGGCCCCGATGGCCTGTGGACCGCCGCCCTCCGGTGGAGCAGCGGCGGTCACGTGCCCGGAGGACCCGCTGATCACCAGGCGAAGGCCTCCGGAGACGGGCCCGGGCCCGGGAAGATCTCGTCGAGCGAGGTGAGGATCTCCTCGCTCAGCTCCAGTTCCACCGCCCGGAGCGCGGACTCCAGCTGTTCGGCGGTGCGGGGGCCGACGATCGGGCCGGTGACACCCGGGCGGGTGAGCAGCCAGGCCAGGGCGGCCTCGCCGGGCTCGATGCCGTGCTTGTCGAGGAGATCCTCGTAGGCCTGGATCTGGGCGCGTGCGGTGGGGTTGGCGAGGGTTTCGGCGGTCCGGCCGCCGGCCCGGCGCCCGCCGGTGACCTCCTTCTTGATGACCCCGCCGAGGAGACCGCCCTGGAGCGGCGACCAGGGGATGACCCCGAGGCCGTACTCCTGCGCGGCCGGGATGACCTCCATCTCGGCGCGACGCTCGGCGAGGTTGTAGAGGCACTGCTCGCTGACGAGGCCGATGGTGCCACCGCGCCGCGCGGCGATCTCGTTCGCCTGGGCGATCTTGTAGCCGGGGAAGTTGGAGGACCCGACGTAGAGGATCTTGCCCTGCTGGATGAGGGTGTCGATCGCCTGCCAGATCTCCTCGAAGGGGGTGGCACGGTCGATGTGGTGGAACTGGTAGAGGTCGATGTGGTCCGTCTGGAGGCGCTTGAGGCTGGCGTCGACGGCTCGCCGGATGTTGAGGGCGGAGAGCTTGTCGTGGTTGGGCCAGGCGTCGCCGTCCGCAGCCATGTTGCTGTAGACCTTGGTGGCGAGGACCACCTTGTCGCGCCGGCCGGGGCTCTTGGCGAACCAGTTGCCGATGATCTCCTCGGTGCGTCCCTTGTTCTCACCCCAGCCATAGACATTGGCCGTGTCCACGAAATTCAGCCCCGCGTCCAGCGCCGAGTCCAGGATCGCGTGACTGGTGGGTTCGTCGGTCTGCGGTCCGAAGTTCATGGTGCCGAGCACCAGCCGACTGACCTTGAGTCCCGTGCGTCCGAGCTGCGTGTACTCCATGTTTCCCAAGCCAACGCCTTCGAGTCCGCTCAAAGCAAGCGATACCTGGGTGGCAGACCCTGCGCTCGAACACCCAATCGAAGCTTAGGCATACCTAAGCTTTACCCGAAACTATCTCTTAATCAGAGCTAATCAAATGTAGTGTTCCTCGTGTCGGCGGGGCGCGGGGCAGCCGTGTGCGCAGCCCCTCCCGCCCTCGGACGGACACTGGAACGAGCAAGAGGAGCGGCGGCCGATGAGCGGTCTCGTGTATTTCTCCGGCATCTCGGAGAACACCAAATGCTTCGTGGAGAAGCTGGAGCTGCCCGCCACACGCATCCCCTTGCATCCACAGCAGGAGGGCATGCCGCAGGTGACCGTGCCGTATGTGCTGATCGTCCCGACCTACGGCAGCGACCAGCGCTCGGACGCGGTCCCCAAACAGGTCATCCGCTTCCTGGACATCGAGGCCAACCGGGCACTGCTGCGCGGCGTCATCGCCTGCGGCAGCACCAACTTCGGCGAGGAGTACTGCCTGGCCGGCCCGGTGATCTCGGCGAAGTACAAGGTGCCGGAGCTGTACCGATTCGAACGGGACGGCACCGCACTCGACGTCCGCACCGTCCGGGAAGGACTTGAGGGCTTCTGGGCCCGCCAGTCCGCAACGGCAGGGCAGCCGCCGCTCTCCTGAGCCCTACACCCCGGGGGCAGCCGCTCCTACGACGCCGTGGGCCCGGCCGACCCAAAGGCGCACGGCGACACGTTCACCCGACAACGCCGAGCCGGTCAGCCGGCCCAGGGGCGCGGGGCTGTATCGAGATGCGGCTCCGCCGCGTGGGCGCGACCAGCCACAACGCCGCCGCACCCGCCCCCACACCCCCGCCCCGCACCTACCCCTCCGCTACCCCCCAATCGCAGAGGCCACGGCGACAACCACGAACAACAGAACAAGCGCACCGGCCATAATCCGGTTCCGGGTCTTGGGATCCACGCGTCGAGCCTAACCGCCCCCGCCGGACCCCCCACCGAGCCCCCACCGCCCGACGACGTCATACCGAGGCTGCTCCCCCGCCACCCCCGACACCGGCAGCGCACTGCGCACCAGCGCCAGCTCCCCCACGGTCCACTCCCGCCCGGAGAACCGCCCCAGCGCCTCCACATACCGCCGCGGATACCCCGGCACCTCCACCGCCGCCCCG
This sequence comes from Streptomyces sp. NPDC059477, assembly GCF_042749375.1. NCBI lineage: Bacteria > Bacillati > Actinomycetota > Actinomycetes > Kitasatosporales > Streptomycetaceae > Streptomyces > Streptomyces sp. NPDC059477. The sequence goes on from NZ_JBHYUG010000010.1 coordinate 8,603, forward strand.
CTCCGCGCCACCGTCAGATGCGCCCGGTACCGGCGGTGCTCCTCCATCGCCACGCCCGCCTTGCGCCCCGCCGCCTCCGCCCGCTCGGCGAGCAGCCGCAGCGCGGCGAGGTCCCCGTCCGCCCCGGCCCACAGCGCCCGCCCCTGCCCGAACTGCCCACCACCCCGCACGGCCAGCGAGAAGGGCGGGGTCCGGTGCGCGGCCCGCGCCAGGCGGGCCGACAGATCGGGTACGACGTCGTCGCCGACCTCTCCGTAGAAGGCGAGGGTGAAGTGCCATCCCGCCCGCTGGGTCCAGCGCAGCCCCGCCGCGCCGGGGAGGTTCCTCAGCGGGTCCACGGCCTCGGCCAGTTCCCGGACGGCCGGCTCGGGCGGGAGTACGGCGGCGAAGAGTCTCATGGTCAGGAGACGCTAGCGGCCTCGGCCGGCTCCCCGGTCCGCCGCCGGGGCACGAACCGCAGGCGCGGATATCCGGCGGCCCACTCCAGCGACAGCCGCAGCCCGCCGGTCCGGGCCAGGATCACACCGATGGTCGCGGCGGCCAGAGCCGCTATCGCGCCGCCTGCGGCCATGCCCACCCGGGCGCCGTAGGCGTCGGTGACCCACCCCACGATCGGGGCACCGACCGGTGTGCCGCCGAGGAAGACCATCATGTAGAGGGCGAGGACCCGGCCGCGCATGGCGGGGTCGGCGGACATCTGGATGCTGGTGTTGGCGGTGACGTTCACCGTCATGCCGAAGAGACCGAGCGGGACCATCAGCAGAGCGAACAGCCACACCGAGGGCGCCACCGCGGAGGCGACCTCCAGCAGGCCGAACAGCACCGCGGCGGCGCAGAGCACCTGGAGGCGCGCGGTGCCGCGGCGGGCGGCGAGCAGGGCGCCCGCGACGGAGCCGACGGCGATCAGGGTGTTGAAGAGGCTGTAGGTGCCCGCGCCCGCGTGGAAGACATCGTCGGCGAAGGCCGACAGGAACACCGGGAAGTTGAAGGCGAACGTGCCGACGAAGCCGACCAGGACGATGGGCCAGATCAGCTCGGGCCGCCCGGCGACATAGCGCAGCCCCTCACGCAACTGCCCCTTGCCGCGCTGGGCGCGCTCGACGGTGTGCAGTTCACGGGAGCGCATCAGCAGCAGTCCGGCGAGGGGCGCGACGAAGGACAGGCCGTTGAAGAGGAACGCGTACCCCGTACCCACCCCGGTGATCAGGAGGCCCGCCACGGCGGGGCCGATCATCCGGGCGGACTGGAAGTTCGCGGAGTTCAGGCTGACCGCGTTCTGCAACTGGTCGGGGCCGACCATCTCCGAGACGAACGACTGCCGTGCCGGGTTGTCCACGACGGTGACGAGACCGGCGGCGAGGGCGGCGAGATAGACGTGCCACACCTGGACCTGCCCGCTGAGGGTCAGCACGGCGAGCGCGAGACCGGTCAGGGCCATCGCGGACTGGGTGAACAGCAGTGTGGGGCGCTTGGGGAGACGGTCGACCAGGACTCCGCCGTAGAGGCCGAGGAGCAGCATCGGCAGGAATTGCAGGGCCGTGGTCACACCGACGGCGGTGGCGGAGCCGGTGAGGCTGAGGACCAGCCAGTCCTGGGCGATGCGCTGCATCCAGGTGCCGGTGTTGGAGACGACCTGGCCGAGGAAGAAGAGCCGGTAGTTACGGATCTTGAGGGACGAGAACATCGCGGACCGGCGGCGGGACGCGCCCGCCTCGTCGGGGACGGCGTCACCCAACGGGTCGTTGACGGTGTTGTCGGCTGCTGGCACGGGTGCGGAATCTGCTCCGGGTCCCGAACTCAAAGAAGCTCGCCTCCTCAGGACGTCGTTGATCCTTGCTCTGGCCCTACCGCTGCTACTGCTGTCACTCCTGCGACCTGCTGCCGCTGGCGCGGCCCCGCTGCGGCTGCCTCAGCCGCAGCGGGCACCACTCACAGCTGCGCGAGCCGCTCCAGTACCGGCGCGGCGGCGCGAAGCTTCGCCCACTCGTCGTCGTCGAGGCCCTCGGCCAGCGTGGCGAGGAAGGCGTTGCGCTTGGTGCGGCTCTCTTCGAGCATCGCCTCGGCCTGCTCGGTCGGGGTGACCACCTTCTGCCGGCGGTCCTCGGGGTGCGGGTCCAGCCGGACCAGCCCCTTGGCCTCCAGCAGCGCGACGATGCGGGTCATCGACGGCGGCTGGACATGCTCCTTGCGGGCCAGCTCGCCAGGGGTGGCGGTGCCGCAACGGGCGAGGGTGCCCAGGACCGACATCTCGGTCGGGCTCAGTGACTCGTCGACACGCTGGTGCTTGAGCCGACGGGACAGCCGCATCACGGCGGAGCGCAAGGAATTCACGGCGGCAGCGTCGCCACCATGGGTGAGGTCCGACATGTCCTTAGCGTAACTCATTACTCTCCCTAAAGACCACCCTGGGTGTACCGCGATGTCCGTGACACCCGCCACTGAAACCGACACTTCACCCATACGAGTGACACAGCTCCGGAAAGTGAGGCATCGGGCGGCCAGGGGCGGTGACCCTCATCCCCATGGGGACCAGCGTGCTCAGCCTGCGGATAGACGGGGAGCTGCTCGACCGGCTCCGGGGTCATGCGGCGAAAAGAGGAATGAGCGTCCAGGACTATGTGGTCCAGACGCTCATCCGGGACGACTTCGACCAACGGTTCACGACGGCGGTCGAGGAAACGGAGAAGTTCTACGGGTCACCCGAGTACGGGGTCACCTGAGTACGGGGCTCCCTGAGTACGGGGTCAGGTGAGCCCCAGGGCCGGCATCAGGTAGTAGAAGCCGAACACCGCCGCGACGACGTACATCGCCACCGGGATCTCCTTGGCGCGCCCGGCCGCCAGCCGCAGGACGACGAAGGTGATGAAGCCCATGCCGATGCCGTTGGTGATCGAGTAGGTGAACGGCATCATCACCATCGTCACGAACGCGGGGATGGCGAGGGTGTGGTCCGTCCAGTCGATCTCCTTGACGGACCCGGCCAGGATCAGGAATCCGACCGCGACCAGCGCGGGGGTGGCCGCCTGGGACGGGACCATGGTGGCGACGGGGGTCAGGAAGAGGGCGACGGTGAACAGCGCGCCGGTGACCAGGTTGGCGAAGCCGGTGCGGGCGCCCTCTCCGACACCGGCCGTGGACTCCACGAAGCAGGTGCCGGCCGAGGAGGAACTGGCGCCGCCGGCCGCGACCGCGATGCCGTCCACGAAGAGCACCTTGTTGATGCCGGGCATCTGCCCCTCGCCGTCGGTCAGCTTGGCCTCGTCGCTGACGCCCATGATCGTGCCCATGGCGTCGAAGAAGCAGGACAGCAGCACGGTGAAGACGAAGAGGACACCGGTGAGCACCCCGACCTTCTCGAAGCCGCCGAACAGACTGACCTCGCCGAGCAGCCCGAAGTCGGGGCTGGAGACCGGGTTGCCGGGCCACTTCGGGGTGGTCAGCCCCCAGGACGGAACCGTGGCGACGGCGTCGATGATCATCGCTACGACGGTCATGGCGACGATCGAGATCAGGATCGCGCCGGACACCTTGCGCACGATCAGCGCCAGCGTCAGCAGCACCCCGAGCACGAACACCAGCACCGGCCAGCCGTTGAGGTGGCCGTCGCCGCCGAGCTGGAGCGGGACGGTGGTGTGGGCGGCGTCCGGGATCCGGGACACGAACCCGGCGTCCACCAGCCCGATCAGCATGATGAACAGGCCGATGCCGATGGCGATGGCCTTGCGCAGCGAGTAGGGCACGGCGGCCATCACCCGCTCCCGCAGCCCGGTGGCGACGAGCAGCATCACCACGAAACCGGCCAGCACCACCATGCCCATGGCATCCGGCCAGGACATCCGGGGCGCGAGCTGGAGCGCGACGACCGAGTTCACCCCGAGCCCGGCGGCGAGCGCGATCGGTACGTTCCCGATGACCCCCATCAGCAACGTGGTGAACGCCGCCGTGAGCGCGGTGGCGGTGACCAGCTGACCATTGTCGAGCTGGTGGCCGTACATGTCCTTCGCGCTGCCGAGGATGATCGGGTTCAGCACGATGATGTACGCCATCGCGAAGAAGGTGGCGAAACCGCCACGGACCTCCCGGGGCAGGGAGCTGCCCCGCTCGGAGATCTTGAAGTAGCGGTCTAGAGCCGAGCTGGGCATCGTTTAGAGATTCCTACGAATATAAGTGGCCAGTAAGAAACAGTTTCAGTATGAACATATAAAGCTGAAAAGGGCCATCTCCGCGCGTAGACCGGCGTGGGCCAGGGACGGGGCGCGGTGCCTCGTAAGCTGGCCCCATGGCGAAGTGGACACCCAAGCACGAGGCGCCGGAGCCCCTGGAGGGCCCCGTGGTCGCCACCATCACGGGCGGCACGATCCTCTGGTTCGTCCTCTTCCTGGTGCAGCTCCCGTTCTACGGCTGGTTCGACGACCACGGCCACACCTGGTGGATCTGGACCTGCCTGGCCGGAGGCGGCCTGGGCCTGATCGGCATCTGGTACGTACGCAAGAGGGACCAGGCAATCAAACGAGCGGAAACAGCAACGCCCTAAGAGGCGCGGGGCTGTATCGATGTGCGGCTCCGCCGCGTGGGCGCGACCAGCCCCCACCGGCCCGCACCCCGTACACCCACGGACGGACCCCCCTCCTCCCGTAGTCGGATCTTCACGACCCCGCCGGGTGCACGCCCATTTCCCCACGTACCGTCGGAGACATGACGCACACCGACGCAGGCGCCGAACTAGATCCTGCGCACCCCCACCCCGCACCACCAGCACCGGGCGGACTCACCTCAGCGGAAGTAGCGGAGCGCGTCGCGCGGGGACAGGTCAACGACGTTCCGGTGCGCAGCAGCCGGTCCCTCGCCGAGATCATCCGTGCCAATGTCTTCACCCGGTTCAACGCGATCATCGGTGTGCTCTGGGTGATCATGCTGTTCGTCGCGCCCATCCAGGACAGCCTGTTCGGCTTCGTCATCCTCGCCAACACCGGGATCGGGATCATCCAGGAGTGGCGGGCGAAGAAGACCCTGGACTCGCTCGCGCTGATCGGCGAGGTCCGTCCGACCGTGCGACGGGACGGGGTCGCGGCACAGGTCGGGACGTCCGAGATCGTGCTGGACGACGTCCTGGAGATCGGCCCCGGTGACAAGATCGCCGTGGACGGCGTGTGTGTGGAGAGCGACGGCCTGGAGATCGACGAGTCGCTGCTGACCGGCGAGGCGGACCCCGTGGTCAAGCGGATCGGCGACGAGGTGATGTCGGGCAGTTTCGTGGTGGCCGGCGGGGGCGCGTTCCGGGCGACGAAGGTGGGCCGCGAGGCGTACGCGGCGCAGCTGGCGGAGGAGGCGTCCCGCTTCACGCTCGTCCACTCCGAACTCCGTAGCGGTATCTCCACGATCCTCAAGTACGTGACGTGGATGATGGTCCCGACGGCGATCGGCCTGATCATCAGCCAGCTGGTGGTGAAGGAGAACGCGTTCAAGGACTCGGTGGCGCGGACCGTCGGCGGGATCGTGCCGATGGTCCCCGAGGGTCTGGTCCTGCTGACCTCGGTCGCCTTCGCGATCGGCGTGATCCGGCTGGGCCGCAAGAAGTGCCTGGTGCAGGAGCTGCCCGCCATCGAGGGCCTGGCCCGCGTCGACACGGTGTGCCTGGACAAGACCGGCACGCTCACCGAGGGCGGCATGGACGTCACGGAGCTGCGTCCGCTCGGCGGGGCGGAGGAGGCGTACGTACGCAAGGTGCTGGGCGCGCTCGGGGAGTCGGATCCGCGTCCCAATGCCTCCCTCAAGGCGATCATCGACGCCTACCCGGACAGCGAGGACTGGCGCTGCACGGAGTCGCTGCCCTTTTCCTCGGCCCGCAAGTACAGCGGGGCGTCCTTCGGCGAGGGCGACGGTGAGTCGAGCACCTGGCTGCTGGGCGCCCCCGATGTGCTGCTGACCCCGGACGACCCGGCCCTGACGGAGACGGAACGCCTGAACGAGCAGGGGCTGCGGGTGCTGCTGCTGGTGCGGGCGGTGCGCGAGCTGGACGACCCGCAGGTGGCGACGGGCGCGCGGCCGGTGGCCCTGGTGGTCCTGGAACAGCGGCTGCGCCCGGACGCGGCGGACACCCTGGCCTACTTCGCCGACCAGGACGTGCACGCGAAGGTGATCTCCGGTGACAACGCGATCTCGGTGGGCGCGGTCGCGGGCAAGCTCGGCCTGACCGGCACGGTGATCGACGCCCGGCAGCTGCCCGCCGAGCGGGAGAAGATGGCGAGCGCGCTGGACGAGGGCACGGTGTTCGGCCGGGTCACCCCGCAGCAGAAGCGGGACATGGTGGGCGCGTTGCAGTCACGCGGCCACACGGTCGCGATGACCGGCGACGGGGTCAACGACGTCCTGGCCCTGAAGGACGCCGACATCGGGGTGGCGATGGGCTCGGGCTCGGAGGCGACGCGGGCGGTGGCCCAGATCGTGCTGCTGAACAACAGCTTCGCGACGCTGCCGAGCGTGGTCGCGGAGGGCCGCCGGGTGATCGGCAACATCACGCGCGTGGCGACGCTGTTCCTGGTCAAGACGGTCTACTCGGTGCTGCTGGCGGTCCTGGTGGTCTGCTGGCAGGTGGAGTACCCCTTCCTGCCGCGCCACCTCACCCTCCTGTCCACCCTGACGATCGGCGTCCCGGCCTTCTTCCTGGCCCTGGCGCCCAACAAGGAACGCGCGCAGCCGCATTTCGTCCGCAGGGTGATGCGCTACTCCATCCCGGGCGGGGTCCTGGCGGCGGTGGCGACCTTCGTGACGTATCTGATCGCCCGGCACCACTACACCGGGCCGAGCGCGCTGGACGCCGAGACCAGCGCGGCCACGCTGACCCTGTTCCTCATCGCCATGTGGGTCCTGGTGATCATCGCCCGCCCGTACACCTGGTGGCGGGTGGCCCTGGTCGCCACGATGGGCGCGGCCTTCGTGCTGGTCCTCGTCGTCCCCTGGCTCCAGACCTTCTTCGCCCTGAAGCTGGTGGGCACGACGATGCCGTGGATCGCGGTGGGGATCGCGGCGGTCGCGGCGGCGGTGCTGGAGGTCCTGTGGCGGTGGGTGGACCGGCGGGTGCCGGCGTAAGGGGCTCGCGAAGGCCCCCCGGGCCCGCAACGAATCGCGGGGGGGCCCCCCCCCCGCGGGGGACCCCGCGGGGTTTACCCCGCGGGGGCCCCCCCCCCCCGGAGCGCGGTGTGTAAAACAAAAAAAAGCCCACCACAAACACCA
>NZ_JBHYUG010000010.1:15845-72956 GCF_042749375.1 Streptomyces sp. NPDC059477
GGGGGGGGGGGGGCGCCGGGGGGGGCCGGTGTTAGGGGGCGCGCGAGCCCCCCGGGCCCCACACACTAAGCGGGTGCAACCCGGCCCGGGGTCCCCCCGGCGGTGTTATTCCCCGCGAGGGAACCCGACCCGCGTCTACTTCACGTCGATGAAGTCACCCGGGGCGCTGACCGCCGGGCTGGTGGTCGTCCCGGCGAAGCTGTACCGGTAGTAGCCGTCCTTGGACGCCGTGACCGTGGTCTTCAGGTCGCCCTTGGAGTTGGACTTGATGGTCTTGATGGTGGTGTAGCTGGTGGCGCTCTTCGTGCGGAACTGGAGCTTGACCGACTGGCTGCTGTACGCCGTGTAGGTGCCGGTCTCCCAGTTGGCGCGGGTGAGCTTGCCGGTGACCGTGATGGTCTTGCCCTTCTTGACCGGCTCGGGGCTGGCGTTGACCGTCAGCTTGGGCGCGCGCTGGAGCTTGGCGGTGGTGAGCTTGTCCTGCTCCACGACACCGATCTTGCTCCAGTCGGGGTTCTCGGACAGCGGGTCCTCGCCGTTCAGGGCGACCGCGTATCCGGCGGCGGTCCAGGTGCCGGCGTCCGAGTTGATCAGTTCGAGGTCGGGGTAGATGTCGATCTGCCCCTTGCAGTTGGCGGTGGTCGACGAGGTGGGCGTGCAGGTCGGGAGGTAGTCACCGAAGAGGTAGCCGTCCTGGCCGCGGTACAGCTCGACGTCGATGATGAAGTCGTCGGCCTTGATGTCGACGCTCTTCGCGTGCGTGATCTTGTAGGTCACGGGCACGGTGACCTGCTTGGTGGGACCGGCGACGATCGGCTTGCCGTTGTTGACCTTCACACCGGAGAACTTCAGGTCCAGGTCGAACGGGACGCCGGGCTCGGCGGCGGCGCGGAAGGCGCTCTTGCCGTCGGCGGCGTCGGACGCCGCGCGCACGGCCTCCACGGTCTTGGCGACGTCCTTCTGACGGTGGGCGTCGCCGTCGGCCTGGGCAGCCGGAACAGCCAGGCCGGACAGGGCCAGAGCGCCTGTGACGACGCCGAGTGTGACCCGCTTGCGCATGTGCATTCCCCCCAGGGGAGTTGAGGCCCGGCGGTCGCGCTGTACACAGCGCGTGGTCTCGCACGAGGCCCTTTCGATCGGGGAGCCTGTTGGCTCACTGGATGAGATGCGCTGCGCGGCCCATTGGTTGTACACAGTTATGAAGTTTCTGTGCCCGCCTGCCGAGGTGCGGGCGGAGCACCGCCCGTTTCCAGGACAGTCCTCCGCCCGTTTCCCGGCCGGTCCTCCGCCGTTTCCTGGCGGCACCCGCCCTCAGTCGAACCAGCGGTCCCGCGCCAGCTCCCCCGTCCGCGACGGATCCTCCAGCAGTGCCGCCACCTCGAACCGCCGGGGCCACTGCCGGGCCGCCCACGCGAGCCCCGCCGCGACGCCTTCCAGGGTGGCCGCGTGCAGCACCCCGTCCGTGGTCAGCCGCCAGTCGATCTCGACCCCGTCGACCAGCAGTTCCTCGTGCTCGACGTAGGAGGACGGGGTCCGGGCGCCCAGCAGCACCCGTACCGGCTCCGGTACGTCGTGCTCGGTCCCCTGCGAGTCCACCACCCCGCTGACGGACTCGCTCAGCCGCCGTACCTGGAACAGCTCCGCCAGTTCGGCCGCGCGGGCCGGGCGGACCGGCAGCAGCGGCACCCCGTCCGTGAAGGGCAGCAGATCCGGCGAGTCCACGACCACCGCGTCCGACGCCTCGACCACCGTCACCCGCCCGTCGAGCACGGCCCGCAGGTCGTCCGGGAGCGTCACCTGCTCGGGGTCCAGATCCGCCAGCGCGCTGTACAGGGCGTGCAGTTGGGAGCCCGATACGTCACGGTCGGGGTCGGCGAGGCGGTCGAGGAGTTCCGCCGCGCCGCCCGGCTCCTCCAGCAGCGCCGCCACCGATGTCCGCACGCCCAGCGCCCGCAGCACCTGCTCGTCGTCGAAGCCGGTCGCGTCGGCCTCCTCGTACAGGCCGCGCAGCAGGGGGTCACCGCCCGACGCCAGCAGGCCCGCCGGGCGGCGGCCGTCCAGCACCGGGTTCCCGCGCAGCCACCATGCCGTGTACGGCCGTACGGCCTCGTGCGTGCCGTCGGGGAGCAGGACGCGGACCGGCTGGGTGAGGGCGTCGCGCAGGGGCGGCCGGGCGAGCAGGGCCAGGGCCTCGGGCCACTTGTCCTCGTCCACCAGGTCCAGGTCCCGTACGGCGATCAGCTCGGTGGCGACGGGCGGGACCGGCGAGTCCGGGAAGCGGTCGAGGATGTCCTCGGACCACACGTCCACGGCGTCCAGCAGCCCGGGGTCGTCGGGCTGGGCGAAGTCGCCCTCGCGGGGCTCCAGTTCGTCCGGGTCCAGGACCACGTCCGTCGCACGGACCAGGGCGAAGTTGGCGAGGACCCCGCAGGCGGCGAGCGGCTGTTCGCCCCACTTGGACGCCAGCTCGGCGTCCACGTAGGCGAGTTCGTCCTCGCGCATGACGGCGGCGAACGGGCTGCCGGGCAGGACCAGTTCACCGGCCGGGGACAGCTCGCCGTCCTCGTCGGGCAGGGCCAGCGCCCCCAGCCAGGGTTCGTCGCCGGGCTCCAGCCCGGCCGCCCGCGCCAGCGCGAGCACGGTGTCCGCGAGTTCCTCGGCGTCCGGGGTGTCGTCCTCCCAGCCGACGCCCTCGTCGTCCAGGGACGCGGCGACCGCCGCCCGTACCTGCGGGGTGGTGAGGACCGCCCTCGGGGTCGCGGGCAGCGCGCCCAGCTTCTCCAGCAGCGGATGCGTGGCGTCCGGGTGGGCGACCTTCAGCCCGAGCCGCACCAGCGCCTCGGGGTCGAGCCCGGCCGGGTCGGGCGTCGGCAGCAGCACCTGCCGGGGCCCGATCGTCGTACGGCCTCCCCCAGAGCCGAAAGCCTGGGAGGTACCCCCAGCGAGGGGCACGGGCAACCCGGACAGCCGGTCCGGATCGACGCCCGCCAGGCTGTCGTACAGCTCCCGCCACCAGTGCGGCGCCTTCTCCAGTCCGGCCAGCCGGTCGATCGCGTCGGTCAGCGGCACCCGGGCGACGCCCAGCGTGCGCAGCTCGACCCGCCGTTCGAGCCCGGCGGGCAGCAGCGTCGGCAGCACCTCGGCGAGCACCCGTACGGTGTCGGCCCCGGCGCCCTCCACGACCTCCGCGTCCCTCGGGCGCAGCGACTCGGGGGCGTCCTCGTCGGCGGGCGGGAGGGCGGGGGGCAGGAAGGAGGTGCGGGGCAGCCGCTGGAGGATCGCCTGGCGCAGTACGCCGTCCAGTTCGCCCTTGCCGAGCGGACCGGGGACGAGGGAGATGATCCCGTCGGTCACCGGACGCCAGCCGGCGAGCAGCTCGGTGTAGGCGTCGGCGGCCCTCTCGACCAGGAAGTCGGTGAGCGGGCCGGGCGCGGTGTGGCGGCGGGTGGTGTCCTGCGGGAAGGAGGCGATGAGCAGGGCGGGCACGCCGAGGGGCTCGTCGCTGGGGGTGGGGGCGTGCAGGACGGGGCTGGTGCGCGGGGCGGTCGGGGCGCCCTCGCCGTCCACCGGTACCGCCCAGGTCACCGACCAGTGGGGCCGCGAGCGCTCCTCCACGGGCCGGTCGGCCAGCAGTGCGGCGGCGAGCGCTCCGTGCGCGGTCGCGGTACGCCACCGGCTGACCCCGTCCCGGGAGTCCTCCACGACGGTCAGGTCACCGTCCTGGCCGCGCCGCAGGACCCGTTCCTCCCCGCCCGCCTCCACGACGACCTCCGCCAGCCCCGGCAGGGCGAGCAGCAGGGCGTCGTCGACGGCGTCGAGCAGCCGTTCGGCGAGTTCGGCGGCGGCGGTGTCGCGCAGCGGCAGGATCACTGCGGTGTCGTAGGGGTCCGGGGCGGTGCCCTCGGCGGCGAACGGCAGCCGCAGCAGGGGGACGTGACCGTCCCGGCGCCGGATCTCGTCGCCCAGGCCGGGGCTGTGGCGGGCGGTCCCGGCGGCGAGGTCCCGCGCCTCGGCGAGCGACCAGCGCACCCCGCCGTGCCGCCCGACGACAGCGGGCTCGTCGGTCACGGCGAGGACGGCGGCGAACCCGACGCCGAAGCGCCCCACCGACTCGGTGTCCCGTTTGGCGGAGGCGCGCAGGGTGGCCAGCGACTCGACCCCGGTGGCGTCCAGCGGGGCGCCCGTGTTGGCGGCGACGAGGACGCCCTCACGGAGAGTGAGCCGGAGCCGTCCGGGCACCCCGGCACGGGCGGCGGCGTCGGCGGCGTTCTGCGCCAGCTCGACGACCAGGCGGTCCCGGTAGCCGCCGAGCACGAGGTCTTCCTCGGCGTTGGCGTCCTCCCGGAACCGGGCCGGGCTGGTGGCCCACGCGTCGAGCACCCCACGGCGGAGCCGGGCGGTCGCGAACGGGTCGGCTCCCTCGGGGGCCGGCCGCACGAACTTGCTCACGTTCACTCTCCTCATCGGCGTGAGGAGACGGTATCGCGATCCGCCCGGCCGTCCGGCCCGGTGTCACGCCCCCGGGCGCTCGCTCAGGTCGGCGCCGAACAGGCGGAGCAGTTCGTCCTCCACCACGGGGGTGAGGGCCTCGACGAAGCCGTCCGCCAGGTGGCCGTAGTCCCGGTAGACGAGGGTGTTGCCCACCACGACCGGGCAGGTGCCGGAGGGGGCGCAGACCCAGTCGTAGGGGTCGATGACGGTGACGTCCTCGGCGGCGGCGGCCTCGCGGATCGCCTCGGTGACCTCGGGCTTGGGGTCGGCCTCGGAGCGGTCGCGGGTGCAGGAGGCGAGGTCGCCGGGGTTGGCCGACACACAGTCCACGGTGTTGTTCTTCGGCCAGGGGTTGTCGAGCAGGGTGAGCACCTGGGTGCGTCCCCGCTGGAGCATCCGGTACGTCTCGGCCTGTCCCTCGCCCCAGGCGTCGCCGAGGTCGCCCTCGCCGTACAGCTTGGCGGAGTTGGAGCTGGAGGTGATGACGAGTTCGGGCTCCATCTCCTGGATCTTCTCGATGGTCACGTCCCGCCAGTCGTCGCAGGTGGAGTACGGGCCGCCCTCCCACTCGATGGTGATCTGGGAGACCTTGCAGGCGTTCTTGGTGAAGGAGTACAGCCGCCACTGGTGTTCCCGGGCGATGGCGTCGAGCGCCGGGAACCACTGGGCGACGTGGGAGTCGCCGAAGAGGACCACGCTGCGGTCGGCGGTCTTGTCGCCGTACAGGCAGGGCTCGGTCTGGACCGTGCCGGTCATGGTGAGGGCGCAGTCGTCGGTGTAGAGCGCGGAGCGTTCGTACGCGGTGTCGCGCAGGCTCGGTTCGAGGTTGGCCGGGAGTTTCTCCACCGGCTGTTCCAGGAGTTCGGTGAGGGTGGCGCGGGGGTCGGACGCGGCGGCGAGGGTGTCCTTGGTGCTCTGCCGGGCGCCGCCCTCGTCCAGGGTGGGCGGGAACTGGAGGGTGACCACGGCGGCCAGCGCCGCGGCGGCCGACAGACCGAGCCCCAGCGTGAGTCCCCGGGCGGCGTGCGCCTTGAACGCGCGGTGGAAGCGCATCGGGTCCTCGACCAGGTGCAGCGTGCCCCAGGCGAGCAGGATGCCGCCCAGCGCGGCGATCAGGCGCAGCGGCCCGTCGTCCGCGCCGAACCCGACGGCGGCCGGGACGATGATGATGAGCGGCCAGTGCCACAGGTACCAGGCGTAGGAGATCCCGCCGATCCAGACGGCGGGCCGCAGCGACAGCACCGCGCCCGCGCCGTACCGCCCGGCCGCCGCGCCACCGGCGAGGACGGCCGCGGCACCGAAGACCGGGATCAGGGCGTGATGGCCGGGGAAGGGGGTGCTCTCGTCGAAGGACACGGCCGCGTAGCCGATGGCGGCCAGTCCGGCCCAGCTGAGGACCGCGGCGAGGGGGCGCGGGATCTCGTGCAGCCGGTGGGCCGCGAGCGCGAGCAGGGCGCCCACCGCCAGTTCCCAGATCCGGCCCTGGGAGCCGAAGTAGGCCCAGGAGGGGGAGGTTTCGGTGAGGTGGAGGCTGAGCGCGAAGGAGGCGGCGGCGAGCACGAGCAGCGGGATCGCGAGCAGCGCCCGGCGCCGGAACAGCTTGAGGGCGACGATCAGGACGATGGGCCAGATCAGATAGAACTGCTCCTCGACCGCCAGCGACCAGAAGTGCTGGAACGGGGAGGGCGGTACGTCCGTGTTGAAGTAGTCGGTCCCGGCCTCGGCGAGCCGGAAGTTGACGACGTACCAGGCGGAGGCGATGGCGTCCTTGGCGTAGTCCGCGAAGCGCAGCGGGCCCAGGAAGAGCCAGGAGCCCGCCAGTGTCGCGAGCACGACCAGGGTGGAGGCGGGCAGCAGGCGCAGCGCCCGGCGGGCGTAGAAGCGGCCCAGGGAGATCCGGCCGTCGCGGCCCCACTCGCGGAGCATCAGCGAGGTGATCAGGAAGCCGGAGATCACGAAGAAGACGTCCACGCCGACGTATCCGCCGGCCATGGAGGACACCCCGGAGTGGCCGAGCACCACGAGGGTGACGGCCACGGCCCGCAGGCCCTGGATGTCGAGCCGGAGATTCGCGCCCCCGGCCGGGGCGGCGGTCCGCTTCGCGCCCTCCCCTGGGGTGCCGTCCGCGGGGCCGGTCTGGGGCGGGACGTCGTCGGACGTGGGCCGCGGGGCATGCGTGAGGCGGCGGACGGGCACCGTGTGGATCTCCTTGGCTCATGAGGCGTCACCGGACGGCGCCGATGATCGCCCCCGGACCCGGACGATCGAACCTACCCTCGGCCCGGTTCGCGGTTCATCGCATTGCCATTACATAGCAATAACGAGAAAGTGGACCACGTTTGAACGGCGACCGACAAACGCGGGCACATGAAAGCCGCATAGGAGCCATAAAGGACGAGGTGCTCGCCAAGCCACGTCGAATGACGGTCACTGAGTCCGGTGCGGGCCGGTCAGGGCGTGGGCACGAGGGTGTCGAGGGCAATGTCGAGGGAGAAGGGCACGGAGGTCTTCAGGCGGCCTCGGTGGATGCCCGTGGGTACGTAGGTGCGGGTCATGATGTCGAGTTCGTACGTGTGGACGGCGGGGGCTCCGGCCTCGTCCTCGATGCGCCAGAAGTGGGTGATCCTGGCCTGTCCGTACTTGAAGGGTTTGAGGGACCGGTCACGGTCGGCCGATTCTTCCGAGACGACCTCGACGACGAGGGCGACGTCCTCGGGTGCGTACCAGGTGCGGTCGGGGTCGTAGGCGACGGTGGTGACCAGGATGTCGGGCTCGGGGCGGCTCTTGTTGTCGAGGCGCACCGTCATCTCGCGTTCGACCTCGAATCCTTCGGGGGCCGCGTGCCGCAGGGCGAAGGTGAGGTTCTCCACGAGCCGGGAGTGCCAGGACCGCTGCGGCGACATCATGAAGATCAGCGCTCCGTCGATGAGTTCGGTGTGCCGCGGGGCCTGGGGGAGATGGTCGAGGTCGTCGGCTTCCCAGCCGCTGGGCCTGGGCGGAATCATCCAGTCGGGGAGTTCGGCGGTCACGGCTTCCTCCAAGCCCTGCAAAGGGAGCGGTCGGGGGCCTTGATCCCGGATCATGGACACGGGCCACGCACCTGACGTCAGCCTAGTTGATCCCCTGCCCGGGCAGGCGGGTCAGCACGGACCGGGACCCTGCCTCGCTCACAGGGACCGCGCCCGCATCCGGGCACGGGAACAACCCGCCCGAACCCGACTCGACCGTCTCGGCCGGGTCGGGCGCGCGGGACGAACTCGTCGGGGACGGGGTCGTGCGCAAGGGATGCGTAACGGGGACTACGAGTGCCCCAGCTCCGCCGTCGTCTCGTCGGGTGTTTCCGGGACGGAACCCGAGTCCTTCGCCGGGCGGAGGGGGAACGCGTCGACCTTCGTCTCGTCGATGACCGGCTCGGCCGGCTGCGGGGGCTTGGGGACGACCGCGGCCTCGGAGTGGCCGCCGCAGCCGTAGGAGAGGGACACGAGGTGGCCGTCGGCCGGGGAGAACTCGTTGGCGCAGGCGCCGAAGGCCTGGCCGAGGGAGCCGCCGATGGCGACCAGGAAGCCGCAGCTCACGCAGGTGGCGGGAGCGGCCTGGGCCATGGGGGTCTGCGCGCCGAACGACTCCTCCCAGCGGTCGGCGGCGATGTGCAGCCCGTAGCGGGACAGGACCCGGGCGCGGCCCAGACCCCGCTCCTGCGCCACCGCCGCGATGGAACCTCGGGAGGGGACGACCGGGAGATGAGCGGGCGTACCGGCGCTGACCTCGGCGTCCTCCGCCTCGACCAGTTCCGCCATGTCCTCGGAGACCGCGGAGTTCGGCGGGGGCGCGTCCTCGCCGCTGAAGCCGGGCTCCAGACGCAGATCGTCGGCGTCGGTGGGCAGCAGATCGCCGGGGCCCATGTCGCCGGGGCGCAGCCGCTCGCTCCAGGGCACCCACTCGGGGGCGAGCAGGGCGTCCGGGCCGGGGAGCAGGACCACCTCGTCCAGGGTGACGAGCTTCGCGCGGGAGGCGCGTGCCACCGTGACGGCCCAGCGCCAGCCCCGGTAGCCCAGTTCCTTGCACACGAAGAAGTGGGTGACAACACGGTCGCCCTCGCTCGTCAGGCCCGTGTGCTCTCCTACCACCCCGGGCGCGGCAGCCTCCTCGGCGGCGGCGCGGGCGAGGTCGACGGCCTCGGCGCACAGACGGTCGGGGGTGCGGCTTCGCGTTGTCGCTGCGCTCACAGGTATCGCTTCTCTCCTACGCCGTCGCTACCGGGTGCGGCTTGCCTCCGGCGGTTGGGGGGACGGAGCGGAACGGAAGACCGCGTCGACGTCCATGCCTGTCGCGCTCGGGCGCACCTACGTCACCCATTCTGCCTGTTCCCCGTCCGGGGGCCTACACCGACGCCCATTCGGCACCCCGCGCCGGAGTTTTCCTGGGCCCACGGACGTGACCGCCGGAGCCCCCGCCGGCCCCCGCCCGTGCCCGGCCCGGCGCGCGTTCGATGGCGATTCCGCCTACCCGGGGCCATCTCGGGGCACTATGAACGGCGTGGCAGGCGCGGGCAGGCGTGAGGGTGGGGCGGGTCGGGTGGGTGGGGCCGTCCGGGCGGTCGGGCGTGTCCTGCGGTCGCCGTTCTCCGGGACCGCGCGGGGTATCCGCAAGGCCACGCACGCCCACGGCGCCGGCGAATCCGGCCTCGGCAAGCTGATCGAACTGCACGGAGTGAACGGCGCCGGAGACGTCATGATCACCGTCGCGCTGGCCTCCACCGTCTTCTTCTCCGTACCCACCGACGAGGCCCGCGGCCGGGTCGCCCTGTACCTCGCGATCACCATGGCCCCGTTCACCCTCCTCGCCCCCGTCATCGGCCCCCTCCTCGACCGCGTCCCGCACGGCCGCCGCCTCGCCATGGCCTGCGCCATGCTGGCCCGCGCGCTGCTCGCCCTGGTGCTGTCCGCCGCGGTGATCAGCGGCGGCATCGAGCTGTACCCGGCTGCCCTCGGCGTGCTCGTCGCCTCCAAGGCGTACGGCGTGGTCAGAAGCGCCGTCGTGCCCCGGCTGCTGCCGCCCAGGTTTTCCCTGGTCAAGGCCAATTCCCGAGTGACCCTCGGCGGGCTGCTCGCCACCGGCGTCGCCGCTCCCATCGGGGCCGGGCTCCAGTTCATCGGGCCGCGCTGGCCGCTGTACGGGGCGTTCGTCATCTTCGTCGCAGGGACGTTCCTCTCCTTCTCGCTGCCGCCCAAGGTCGACTCGGCCAAGGGCGAGGACACCGCGCTGCTCGCCGCCGACGCCGACCATCTGCACGGCCCGTACCAGAAGGCGGCCAAGCGGCCCGGGCTGCGGACCGTCGGCACCGCCGTCACCCACGCGCTCGGCGCCAACGCCGCCCTGCGCTGTCTGTCCGGCTTCCTGATCTTCTTCCTGGCGTTCCTGCTGCGCGAGCATCCGCTGACCGGGCAGAGCGCGGCGGTCTCCCTGGCCACGGTCGCCGTCGCGGCGGGCGCGGGCAACGCGTGCGGTACGGCGGTGGGGGCCTGGCTGCGGGACCGCGCCCCGGAGATCATCATCGTGACGGTGGTGGCCTGTGTGCTCGGCGCGGCGATCGTCGCCGCCCTGTTCTTCGGCGCCTTCCTGGTGGCCTGTCTGGCGGCCGTCGCCGGATTCGGGCAGGCACTGGCCAAGCTGTCGCTGGACGCCCTGATCCAGCGGGACGTCCCGGAACAGGTGCGCACCTCCGCCTTCGCCCGCTCGGAGACGCTGCTCCAGGTGGCGTGGGTGCTGGGCGGCGCGGTCGGTATCGCGCTGCCGCTGAACGGCCCCTTCGGGCTGTCCGTCGCCGCCGCGATCGTCGCCGCCGGGTGGCTGAGCACCGTACGGGGGCTGCTGGGTTCGGCACGCCGTGGCGGCCGGCCGCATCCGAGGGTCGCCTGAGCCGGGCCGGGACCGGCCCACGACGCCCCGGTACAACCCCCGCATGGCCGCCACCCCGCGTGGCGGGGCGGCCCCGCTCGCCCGATAACCTTCGGCCATGACCACGATGCAATCCCGTGTGCGACGCCGCCGCGCCGTCGCCGCCGTCGGCGCCGTCTCCGCCGGACTGCTCGCGCTGACCGCCTGCGAGAAGCCGACCCCGATGGCGACGATCACCGTCGGCACGGACTCCATCAGCTCCGAGGCGGACTGCTACAACGACGGCAAGCCGCTGAGCACCGAGGAACTGACGACGTGCCTGCGGGACCCGGACATCAAGACGATCACCGTGGAGGACCTCGAAGGGGATGTGCGCTTCGGCGTCGACCCGGACATCGCGGACAAGGGCTGGGTCATCCTGATGAACGGCCAGCCGCTCACCGACTCCTCCGACAAGACGTACCGGAACATCCCGGGCAGCGTCTTCTTCAACGCCCAGTACGGCGCCACCGGCAACACCACCACGGTGTCCATCCAGGAGGGCCCGACCCAGGCCACCGGGCTGTGGTCCTTCAAGCTGAAGAAGGGCGACTGATCACGTCCGGTCCGCGCGTCCTCGTCGTCACCGCGGTCCCCGCCGAACGGGACGCGGTGGCACGGGCGTTCACGCCCGCTCCCCGGGAGGTCCCGCTCCCCGGGACCGCCGCCCTCCTGCGCGTCCCCGCCGGCCCCGATCTCCTCGCCGCCGGTGTCGGCCCCGCCCTCGCCGCCGCGAGCACGGCCACCGCGCTGACCGCCGCCGCACTCGCCGGACGGCCGTACGATCTCGTCGTCAGCGCCGGTATCGCGGGCGGCTTCGCCCCCCACGCGCCCGTCGGCGCGCTGGTCGTCGCGGACGCGATCACCGCGGCCGATCTGGGCGCCGAGACGCCCGAGGGGTTCCTCCCGGTCACCGACCTGGGCTTCGGGACCGTCACCCACCGCCCGCCCCCGGCCCTGGTCGCCGCCGTGGCCACCACGACCGGCGCGCTCCCGGGCACCGTCCTGACCGTCTCCACCGTCACCGGTACGGCCGCCCGTGCCGCCGCCCTGTGCACCGCGCACCCGGACGCGCTGGCCGAGGCGATGGAGGGCTTCGGGGTCGCCGAGGCCGCCGCCGCGCACGGCGTGCCGGTGCTGGAGCTGCGGGCCGTGTCCAACGCCGTCGGCCCGCGCGACCGGTCCGCCTGGCGCGTTCCCGACGCCCTCGCGGCCCTGACCGCCGGTTCCGGGAAGCTCGCACCCGCCCTGGAGAGTTGGAAACCGTATGAGCGACACGACCGGCACGACCGGTGAGCACCCGACCGCCGACCAGCCGACCGCCGACTCGCCGACCGGCGATCACCCGACCGGCGATCAGCTGAGGATCGCGTACTCCCCCTGCCCGAACGACACCTTCGTCTTCGACGCCCTCGCCCACGGCCGCGTCCCGGGCGCCCCCGCGCTGGACGTGACCTTCGCGGACATCGACATCACCAACGGCATGGCCGAGCGCGGCGAGTCCGACGTGCTGAAGGTGTCGTACGCCGTGCTGCCGTACGTCCTCGACGAGTACGCCCTGCTGCCGTGCGGCGGGGCGCTGGGCCGGGGCTGCGGGCCGCTGGTGCTGGCCCGGGAGGCCGGTGCCGACCTGGCCGGGCGGACCGTGGCGGTGCCGAGCGAGCGGTCGACGGCCTACCTGCTGTTCCGGCTGTGGGCGGCGGACACCGTCCCGGGCGGGGTCGGGGACATCGTGGTGATGCCGTTCAACGAGATCATGCCGGCCGTGCGGGACGGGAAGGTCGACGCGGGCCTCGTCATCCACGAGGCGCGCTTCACGTACCAGAACTACGGGCTGCGCAAGCTCGCGGACCTGGGCGAGCACTGGGAGCACACCACCGGGCTGCCGATCCCGCTGGGCGCGATCATCGCCAAGCGGACGCTGGGCACGGCGGCGCTGGAGCGGCTGGCCGACGCGATCCGGTCCTCCGTACGGGCCGCCTGGGACGACCCCGAGACCTCCCGCCCGTATGTGCGCGAACACGCCCAGGAAATGGACCCGGCGGTCGCGGACCAGCACATCGGGTTGTATGTCAACGAATTCACCGCCGACCTCGGTACGGACGGCTATGCGGCGGTACGCGGGCTGCTCACCCGCGCGGCGGCCGAGGGACTGCTTCCGCCCCTCGGCCCGAACGCGCTGAAGTTCCCTTGAGCCCTGCGCCTCTTTGCGTCTTTATACGTCGAGCTGGTCGGCGACCGCGCGCAGCAGTCCGGCGACCTTTTTGCCCGCCACCTTGTCGGGATAGCGGCCCCGCTCCAGGGTCTGTGTGACGTTCTCCAGGAGCGTCGTCAGGTCCTGGACGATCGAGGCCAGATCGTCGGGCTTCTTGCGCTGGGCCGCGGCGACGGACGGGGTCGGATCCAGGAGAGTCACCGAAAGGGCCTGGTCACCGCGTTGCCCCGCGACGACACCGAACTCCACCTTTTGTCCCGGCTTGAGTGTCTCGACTCCGGCGGGGAGAACCGAGGAATGGACGAAGACGTCACCGCCGTCGTCGCGGGAGAGAAAGCCGAAGCCCTTCTCGCTGTTGAACCACTTGACCTTGCCGGTAGGCACGTCTGTCCTCGTCCTCGTACTCGTCGGAAAACTGCTTCGGAAACGGCTCTTGACAGCACGGGGGCGGGTCGACCGTGACCCGCCGCTACCAAGTACCACCAAGAGCTACCAAGGCTAATGGTCTTGAGGCGGGTGACAAGACGTCGCCCGGTTGTTCCTTTGCGCTGGGAACTACCCTGGTCCGGTGCGTGACAAAACCCAAACGAATTCCGCCGCGCCCGGCGACCGGCTGATCCGCGCCGGTGCCGTGGTGTTCCTCATCGGTACGGTGGCCACCGTCGTCACCGTGGCCCCGCTGTTCCTCGGCTCGACACCTTTTCCGACGTACATGTTCCTGCTGAGCATGCTGATGGGCGTCGGATTCCTGATCGCCGGGGTGGGGGTGTACCAGGGGGCGGCGGCCGGCCGCCGTCAGGCCCGAGCGGTCTCGTCGTCCGCGTCCGGGACGGCCGCGAGGTAGTCCGAAAGCCATCCGGGGAACGCGCCGAGACCGTCGAGTACGACATCGGCGCCCGCCTCGCGCAGCTCGCGCGCGTCACATGGCCCGGTCGGCACGGTGACCGACAGCGCGCGGGCGGCCCGGGCCCCGCGTACGTCGCCCACGTGGTCGCCGACGTAGACGGTGGCCCCGTGCTCGCGCAGCGCCGCCGCCTTGGCCTCGGCCCACAGGTCGCCGACGACCGCGTCGGGCTCGATGCCGAGATGCGCCAGATGCAGTTTCGCGTTGGGCTCGTACTTGGCGGTGACGACGATCGCCCGCCCGCCGGCCGCCCGTACCGCCGCCACGGCGTCGTGCGCGCCGGGCATCGCCGGGGTCGCGGTGATCGCGATGCCCGGGTACATCTCCCGGTACAGATCCGCCATCGCGGGCACCCGCTCCGCCGGGAACCAGTTCACCAGCTCCTCCACCAGCGGCGGCCCCAGCCGGGTGATCGCCAGATCGGCATCGATGAACACGCCGGTCCGCTCGGCCAGCGCCCGGTAGCACGCGTGGATCCCGGGCCGGGAGTCGATGAGCGTCATATCGAGATCGAACCCGACGGTGGGCGCGGGAGGAGGGGAAGCGGCGGGGGCGGGAGTCATGGGGTCCATTGTGCCGAGGGGGGTGGGAGGCGGGGTGGTGTGGGGTGGGCGTGGGCCAAGGCACGGGTGCGGGGCCGCCCGGCCGTGCGGGCCGGTGGTGAGTGGAGGGTGCCAGATAGCCAGAGCCCGGCAGCGGCGTGGCTAGCCCTGGCGCTGGCGCTGGGAGCGCCAGATCAGGAAGGCCGCCGATGTCACCGCCGCCGCTCTGAGGACCCAGGGCCAGGTCTCGTCCAGGGCGGCTCTCATCTGGCCCTCGGCGATGGGGTCGCCCCAGCGGCCCTCGGTGCGGCCCCAGAGCCAGACCAGCCCGGCGGTCACGGTGAGGGCGGGCAGGATCATGACCGCCGTCTTCATCTCCGCGCGGGTCAGCCGGCGCGAGGCCCAGGCGATGAGCCAGCCGACGGCCAGGGCGATCAGGTTGCCCAGGACCGCGCCCGCGAGCAGCAGGGCCGCGGCGAGCAGCAGGAGCGGGTTGTGCCATTCGCGGGAGGCGGGCAGGCGGAGAAAGCGGCGGGATCTCCGGGAGGTGGGCCGGTCCTCCGCCTCGTCGGACTCCTCCCACTCCTGCGATGATCCCTCCGGTCCCGCTCCCGGCTCTTCGTCGTCGTCCGGTGCCGGTTCTCCCCTTTCCTCCCGCTGGTCCTTGCGCGGCGGGGGCTTGAGGAGTTCCGGGATCTCCACGCCTCCTATGAATCCGGGGACCTCGTCACCGGGGCCGAACGGGGTGCTGTCGGTGCGCCACCAGTCGGGCTGGGTGCTGGGGTCGCCCAGTTCATGGGCGGGGGCGACATGCGGGGAGGACGGGCCGGTCGTCGGGGCGAAGGTTCCGGGGTCGGCGGCGCGGGGCTTGGGGATGCCCCGGCGCAGCCGGCGGGTGCGGGCCGGGGGCTCGCCGTCCTCGCGCTGGAGGGGGACGGCCGCGCTCGGGGTGTCGGGCGCGGCCGGGGTGCCGCCCGCCTTGGCCACGATCTCCTCGGGCGTGCCGATACGGGTCAGGATGCGGTGGACGGCGGCGGGACTGTCCACCGCGACCTTGGCCCGCCGCCGGTCGATCTCGTCGCGCAGCTGGGAGACCAGCCGCATCCGGGCCGACGACGGCAGTTGCTGCCGGTGCGCCACATCGCCGACGCGGCTCAGATACTCGTAGACGACCTGGTCGCTCTCGATCCCCACACAAGTCCCCTCGGGGGTGCCCCACTGCCCGTTTCGGCCCGCGATGGCCGGTGCTACGACGGTAGCGCAGTCGGGACCGGCCATTCCGGGCTGCACTCGCCGGGGTCCCGCATGTCGGAGCAGAGGCCGTGGCCGTGCTCGCGGACGGAGTCCCGGCCGGCCTGCTGGGTGAGGAAGGTCAGGAAGGCGGCGGCGACGGAACCGGCGGGCGGGATGCCGTAGGTGTAGGCGAACTCGGTCTGCCAGAAGGGGTACGACCTGTCTTCGACGCCGTCGACGGTGGCAGGCGCGTCGCCGATGTGGATCTTCGCCAGGGTGTCGGCGTCCGTGTCCCCCACGGCACCGGCTTCGCTGTAGCCGATGGCGCCCGGGATCTCGCGGACCATGCGGAGCATGGTGTCGGTGTCGCCGACCTCGCAGCGACCGTATGTCTTCTTGTCTCCACGGAAGGCGGCGCAGTCGGTCTCGGTGAACTGGTTCGGCTGCTTGCCCAGAACCTTGTCGACGAGGGCGGCGCGAGTGCCGGACTGGGCTTCGCGGTTGATGACGCGGACGGGGAGGTTTCCCTTGCCGACCTCGGACCAGTTCTTGATCTCGCCGGAGAAGATTCCGCGGAGCTTTTCGCTGTCGAGCTTCGCCACCTGGGTGTCCACGTTCACCACGACGGCGAACACGAGGACGCCGACGGGGTGCGCGATCAGAGCAGTGTGGTTGTCTTCCGCTTCGCCGTCGCTGAAGGCGAGATGGTCACCGAGTCCCTCATGGACCGATATCCCCGACTGCTCCCCGGCGTGTTCCAGCTCGGTGATGCCGTCGGTGCTGCCCTGGAAGTCGTCGTCCGCCAGCGGAATGCTCAGGCCCGATCCCTCGCACCGCTCGACCATGTCCTCGGCGGCGGCCCGTACGGCGGGGGCGAAGGCCGTGGAGCCGGACAGCTTCAGTTCGCCCGCGACGCAGTCCAGCGGCGGGCGCAGCCCGTTGGGCACGAAGACGAGGACCGCCTGGGCGATGACGGCCGCGGTCAGCACCCAGATGCCGTACCAGGCCGGGCGGGAGGCGAAGACATGGCTCTCGGTACGGGCCAGCTTCAGCCGAAGGAACCGCATCACGGGGTCGTGCCAGCGGGAGTTGCTGCCGACCGCGCCCACGAACTCCGGGGCGGGGAAGGCGCCGGTGCCCCGGTCGTCGGGCCAGCGTTCCAGCACCACCAGCACCTTGTACTCGGCGCCGCGCGGCAGGGTGGCCTTCGGCAGCCGGATGACACCGGCGCCGTCGTTGTTGTCGAAGCGGAAGCCGGAGGTGGCGACGGTCTGTCCGGTCTCGTCCACCCGGAGGAAGAAGCCGGCCAGCTCCCTCTGGCTCAGTTCGGTGACGACCATGGCGGCGACCTGGCGTCCGGGGAAGGTGACTGTTATGCCGTGGTCGTCGTCGGCGGGTGCGAGATAGTCGCCCGCCTCGATCGGGGTCGAGCCGGCGTTCTCGATGCGCAGCAGCACGAAGGAGGGGTCCTTCAGCCGGTGGCCGTCGCGTTCCATGCCGCGCAGCACCTCGGCGTGCTGGGACTGGGTGGCGTCGGCGGCGAGGGTGTCCATCTGCACCCGGTAGCCGAGCCGCTTGCGGCCGACGACGATGAACTCCCAGAGGAAGGCCGCGACCGGAATGGCGAGAGAGAGGACGGCGATCCACCGCTCGACCTGATCATTCATCGAATGCCCCCTGATTCGACTGAGGTGATCCATGTCGGTTCGTGCGCCACGCAATTGACTGGGGGTCAAGAGTGACCAGCGGTCGCCGAGTGTGACCAGGGTCACCGGAATCGTCCCGAGGAAGTTCACCCCTAGGACATCTCGGTAACGTCCCGTTCGCCGGGGGACGCCGGGCACACAGGCGACCGGACGGGGCGAGGCCGGGCGGCGCATTCCCGTGCGGTCGGCGCACTCCTCCTCCCCGGGTGGCCGTACCCCGCGCGCCCGGCCGGCCCCACCCGATGCCCAAGGGCGGCGCCCCGGCACACCGACCCGCTACCGTTGACCGGATGAGCGACGTGAAGCCGGCCGCCCCGCGCTCCCTCGCGGAAGCGCTCCGCGCCAGGGACGACGCCTCCCTGGCCGCGCTGCTGCGCAGTCGCCCGGATCTCGTCACGCCGGTCCCGACCGATCTGACCCAGCTGGCCACCCGCGCGGGCACCCGTGCCTCGGTGCTGCGGGCGCTGGAGCGGCTGGACCGTTTCGCCCAGCAGACTGCGCAGGCGCTGGCCGTCGCCCCGGATCCGGCGACGTACGGCGAACTGCTCGCCCTGCTGGCGGGCGACGAGGGCGATCCGGCGGTGACGGACGCGCTGCCCGGGGCGGTGGCGACGCTGCGCGGACAGGCGCTGGTGTGGGGCGGCGACGACCGGCTGCGGCTGGTGCGCACGGCCCAGGAGCTGCTGGCGCCCTCGCCGCAGCATCCGTCCCCGACCGGCCTCGGCCCGACCGTGCGGGAGGCGACGGCGGGGATGTCGCCGGGGCGGATCCAGGAGATCGTGGCGGCGGCCGGGCTGCCCGCCACGCACGACGCGGTGTCGGCGGCGGTGGCGCTGACGGGCCTGTTCGGCGACCGCGGGCGGCTGGCCGCGCTGCTCGCGAAGGCCCCGGCGGAGTCCCTCGACGTCCTGACCCGGCTGGTGTGGGGGCCGCCGTACGGGCAGGTCACGGCGGATCCGGCGCCCCGGCTGCGGTGGCTGCTCGACCGGGGGCTACTGCTGCCGACGGCGCCCGGGACGGTCGTACTCCCCCGGGAAGTGGCCCTGCATCTGCGGGGCGGCCGGGCCCACCGGACGCCGGAACCACTGCCTCCGGCGGTGGTCGCGGCCTCCGTCCACCGGGCCCGGGTGGTGGACTCGACGGCGGCCGGACAGGCGTTCACCGCGCTGGCCACGATCGAGGAGCTGCTGAAGGACTGGGACGAGGGCGGGCCGGCCGTGCTGCGGGCGGGCGGTCTGAGCGTGCGCGATCTGAAGCGTACGGCGGTCGCCCTCGATGTCTCCGAGCCGGTCGCCGCCTTCTGGGTGGAGCTGGCCCACGCGGCCGGTCTGATCGCCTCCGACGGGGAGACGGACGAGCGGTTCGCGGCGACGCCGCTGTACGACGAGTGGCGCGACCGGCCCCCGGCGGAGCGCTGGGCACAGCTGGCGGAGACCTGGCTGACGGCGACGCGCACGCCGGGGCTGGTCGGCGGGCGGGACGGCAAGGACCGCACCCTGGCGGCGCTGGGCCCCGGCCTCGACCGCTCGGCCGCGCCGGAGGTACGGCACCGGGTGCTGGCCCTCCTCGCGGACCTGCCGCCGGGCGGGGCCCCGACCCCCGGGTCGGTCCTGGACCGGCTGCGCTGGGAACGCCCCCCGCGCCGCGAGGACGACCTCCGCTCCCGGCTCGCCCGCTGGACGCTGACCGAGGCGGAATTGCTGGGGATCACGGGGCGGGGGGCGCTGGCGGGGCACGGCCGGGTGCTGCTGGGGCTGGCGGACGCGGACCTGGCATCCGCTGCCGACGACGCCCCTCCGCACACCGGCGACAACCTTCCCCACCCCGGCGACGCCCCTCCCCACCCTGGCGGCGATGCCTCCGACGACGCCTCCGACGCCGGAGCCAAGCTCCCCGTCCACCACCGCTCCCGCCCCCACCCCGTACCGGAGCCGCTCTCCGCCGCCGAACAGGCCGTGGCGTCCGCGGCGGCGGCCCGCGCACTGGCCCCGCAGCTGCCCGAGCCGCTCGATCACGTCCTGCTCCAGGCGGACCTCACCGCCGTGGCGCCCGGCCCGCTCCAGCGCCCGCTCGCGGAGGTGCTGGGGGTGGTCGCGGACGTGGAGTCCAAGGGCGGGGCGACGGTGTACCGCTTCACGCCGGGTTCGGTACGGCGTGGCCTCGACGCCGGTCAGACGGCCTCCGACCTGCATGCCTTCCTCGCGACGCACTCACGGACGCCGGTGCCGCAGCCGTTGGCGTACCTGATCGACGACGTGGCCCGCCGCCACGGCCATCTGCGGATCGGCGCGGCGTCGGCGTACGTGCGCTGCGACGACGACGCCGTGCTCGGCGAGATCCTCGCCGACAAGCGGTCCGCCGGGCTGCGGCTGCGGCGGCTCGCGCCGACCGTGCTGGCCGCGCAGACCGACCCGGGCTCGCTGCTGGAGGGGCTGCGGGCGATGGGCTTCGCACCGGCCGCCGAGTCGGCGGAGGGGGACGTCCTGATCACCCGCGCGCTGGCCCACCGCACGCCGCCGCGCGCCGCGCCCGAGCCGGTCCCGGACGGGCCGCCGCCGCCCGACGCGACGCTGCTGAGGGCGGCGATCCGGGCGATCCGCGCGGGCG
The DNA here is from genome assembly GCF_042749375.1 of Streptomyces sp. NPDC059477. Classification (NCBI taxonomy): domain Bacteria; kingdom Bacillati; phylum Actinomycetota; class Actinomycetes; order Kitasatosporales; family Streptomycetaceae; genus Streptomyces; species Streptomyces sp. NPDC059477. The sequence goes on from NZ_JBHYUG010000010.1 coordinate 35,481, forward strand.
ACCTGGCCGCCACGACCCCGCGCAAGGACACCCCGGCGACGACCGGCGGCGACCTGCCCCGCACCGGCCCCGCCGAGACCCTCGCCACCATGCAGGCCGCCGTACTGACCGGCCAGACCCTGTGGATCGGTTACGTCAACGCCGAGGGCGCCGCCAGTCAGCGCGTGATCGCCCCGGTGCGGGTCGAGGGCGGTTACGTCACGGCGTACGACCACACGGCGGACGAGGTCCGCACGTATCCGCTGCACCGGATCACGGGGGTGGCGGAGCTGGCGGCGGAGGACGAGCGGGCGGGCGGGCCGGACGGGGAGACGGGCTCGGGCTGAGGCCCCCGCGGTCCCCCATGGGCACGACCCTCCACCCGTCACTCCCCGGGGTGTATCCCCCGATTCATGCACGCCACGCCGAGGGCTTCGCCCCCATGAGGGACGTTGACCGGCGTGCCGCATCCCGGTGGGGAGGGGCGGGCAGCCACGGGGTGTTCTGATCGAGCTCGTGCACCCGGGGACGCGGGCAGGTCCCGGACCCGGGCGGGTCGGGCGGGTTCCGTCGAAGTCCAAGCCGCAGCCGAAAGGGAACTCCATGCGCCACGCCCGCAGAGTCGCCGCCGCACCGACCACGACCGCGGGCACGGCGGAGGGCCGGGCACGGTCCCCCGGTCCAGCCGGCCCCCGGTTCTCCCCTCACGCTCCGCTGATGAAAGGCCCCGACGCTCCCATGCGTGCCAAGCGCCCCGTCTCCCCCCGTACCGCCACCGTCGCCGTCACGCTCGCCGCGCTGATCTCCACCGCCGCGCTGATCGCCGCCCTCGCTCCCGAGGCGGACGCCGCCCCGGGAGCCGTCGCGGCGCCGCTCAACGCGGCCACGCCCCTTCCGCTGCCCGCCGTCATCGGCCCGGGGTCGCTGATCTCCGAGACGCTGAACGTGGAGGGCCCGCTGATCAACAACATCGTGGTGCCGGGACTCACCGGCCCGAAGTGACCCAGCGGGTGCGATAGCTGTCGCCGTCCAGGCGGACGATCTCGGCGTGGTGGGCGAGCCGGTCGGCCATGGCCGCCGCGGCCGGGCCGCTGAAGACCTCGTCCCAGCGGCCGGGCGGCCGGTCGCCGGTGACGATGATCGAGCCGCGCTGGTAGCGGTGGGCGACGAGCTGGAAGAAGAGGCGGGTGGTGTCCGCGTCGAAGGGGACGTATCCGACCTCGTCGACGATCAGCAGGCCGTAGCCGTCCAGCTCCGCGAGTTCGGCGTCCAGCCGCCCGGCCGCCTGGGCCGTCGCCAGCCGTACGGCCCACTCCGCGGCGGTCGCGAACCGCACCCGGTGCCCCGCCTCGCAGGCCCGTACGCCCAGCCCCACCGCCAGATGGGTCTTGCCGGTGCCGGGCGGGCCGGTGAAGACGACGTTGTGCCCGGCGGGGAGGAAGTCCAGTTTGCCGAGCCGGGTCACGGCCTCGCGGTCGAAGAGGCGGGGGTGCTCGGCGTCGAAGTGCTCCAGCAGGGTGCGGGAGGGGAATCCGGCCTCGCCGATCCGCGACTCCGCCCCCGCCTCACCCGCGCGCGGCGCGGGAATCGGCAGCGCGGGGCCCGGCGCCGGTAGGTGCTCCTGAACGGGCGTCGTGCTGTCCGGGCCATCAGGGCCGTCCGGGTGGGGACGGGTGGCCTCCCGGTGCTGCAACTGGATCTCGCTGTGGATCTGGTCGGCCCGCGCGGCCATCGGCCCGGACATGTACGCCAGGATCGCGGCCGACACGATGAACGCCATGTGGATCACCGTGCCCCACAGCAGCGAGTGCTTCGAGGTGCGGTGCACGTCCACGAACATCTGGAGCAGATGCACCGAGGAGATCCCGACGATCGCCGTGGCCAGCTTGACCTTGAGGACGTTCGGGTTGACGTGCGAGAGCCACTCCGGCTGATCGCGGTGGCCCTGGAGGCCGATCCGGGAGACGAAGGTCTCGTAACCGCCGACGATCACCATGATCAGCAGATTGGCGATCATCACGACATCTACTAATTTCAGGACCGCGAGCATCACGTAGGTCTCGGTCGCCCGTCCGCCCACGCAGGTGAGGATGAGTTTCCACAGTTCGTAGAAGAACTTGTAGACGTACACGCCCTGCACGGCCACCAGGCCGAAATAGAGCGGTGCCTGGAGCCAGCGGGTCGCGAACAGCGCGAGCCCGAGCGTGCGCGGGGGCGGCGTGGGCGCGAAGGGGGCGGAGGTCAGGGATGTGGAGGTCAAGGATGTGGAGGTCAGGGATCGGGGAGTCGCAGATGTGGGAGTCACAGATGTGGGGGTCGAGTGCTGCACACTCCCGCATTCTCCGGACCACCCCACCCGCCGGATCAACCTGAGCCACCCCCAGGGCTGAATAGACATCCCGTACGACGGGTGGCATCGGGTCGGAAAGTCGACATCGCCGGTGGCCGGACCGCTCACGGCTTCCGGGCCGGCACAGGCGGACGATCAGGCACACTGGACGTTTGGCCGAACCGTCCGGCCGCACGAAAGGGTGCCGCGCGTGAATGGTCCGTTGATCGTCCAGTCCGACAAGACCCTGCTCCTGGAAGTGGATCACGAGCAGGCCGACGACTGCCGTCGGGTCATCGCCCCGTTCGCCGAGCTGGAGCGGGCGCCGGAGCACATCCACACCTATCGGGTGACGCCGCTCGGGCTGTGGAACGCGCGGGCGGCCGGGCATGACGCCGAGCAGGTCGTGGACGCGCTGGTGGAGTACAGCCGCTACCCGGTGCCGCACGCGCTGCTGGTCGACATCGCCGAGACGATGGACCGCTACGGGCGGCTGACGCTGAGCAAGCACCCGGCGCACGGGCTGGTGCTCACCAGCACCGACCGTCCGGTGCTGGAGGAGGTGCTGCGGTCCAAGCGGATCGCCCCGCTGGTCGGCGCCCGGATCGACCCGGACACCGTCGCCGTGCACCCCTCCGAGCGCGGGCAGATCAAGCAGACGCTGCTGCGGCTGGGCTGGCCCGCGGAGGATCTCGCCGGGTACGTGGACGGTGAGGCGCACGCCATCGCGCTGCACGAGGACGGCTGGGCGCTGCGGCCGTACCAGAAGCAGGCCGTGGAGAACTTCTGGCACGGCGGCAGCGGGGTGGTGGTGCTGCCCTGCGGCGCGGGAAAGACGCTGGTCGGGGCGGGTGCGATGGCGCAGGCGCAGTCGACGACGCTGATCCTGGTCACCAACACCGTCTCGGCCCGGCAGTGGAAGCACGAGCTGGTGAAGCGGACCTCGCTGACCGAGGAGGAGATCGGTGAGTACAGCGGTACGCGCAAGGAGATCCGGCCGGTCACCATCGCCACGTACCAGGTGCTCACCACGCGGCGGAAGGGTGTCTACCCGCACCTCGAACTCTTCGACTCGCGGGACTGGGGCCTGATCCTCTACGACGAGGTGCATCTGCTCCCCGCGCCGGTCTTCAAGTTCACCGCGGATCTCCAGGCGCGGCGGCGGCTCGGCCTGACGGCGACCCTCGTCCGCGAGGACGGCCGGGAGTCGGATGTCTTCTCCCTGATCGGCCCGAAGCGGTTCGACGCGCCCTGGAAGGAGATCGAGGCGCAGGGCTATATCGCGCCCGCGGACTGTGTGGAGGTGCGGGTCAATCTGACCGACACCGAGCGGCTCGCGTACGCCACGGCGGAGGCGGAGGAGAAGTACCGCTTCTGTGCGACGACCGAGACCAAGCGCAAGGTGACCGAGGCGATCGTGCGCCGCTTCGCGGGGCAGCAGATCCTGGTCATCGGCCAGTACATCGACCAGTTGGACGAGCTGGGCGAGCATCTGGACGCGCCCGTGATCAAGGGCGAGACGTCCAACGCCCAGCGCGAGAAGCTGTTCGGCGCCTTCCGCGAGGGCGAGATCAGTGTGCTGGTCGTGTCCAAGGTCGCCAACTTCTCCATCGACCTGCCGGAGGCGACGGTCGCCGTGCAGGTGTCGGGCACGTTCGGCTCCCGCCAGGAGGAGGCGCAGCGCCTGGGCCGGGTGCTCCGGCCGAAGGCCGACGGCCACAAGGCCCACTTCTACTCGGTGGTCGCCCGCGACACCATCGACCAGGACTTCGCGGCCCACCGCCAGCGCTTCCTCGCCGAGCAGGGTTACGCGTACCGGATCGTGGACGCGGACGAACTCCTCGCGGAGGGCTGAGCCGCCGCGCCGAGCAGCAGCGCGAGGCCCAGCAGGGCGTAGGGCGACGCCAGCGGCTGCTGCCACCAGGGCAGTTGCAGGTCCAGCGCGCCCTGGTGCGGGACCAGCCACATCGTGCGGGCCGTGCAGAGCAGGGCGGTGACGGCGGCCAGGGCGAGGCGCCCCCGGGCGAGGAGCAGAGCGATCAGGGGAACGCACCAGACCCAGTGATGGCTCCAGCTGATCGGGCAGACCAGCAGGGCGGTACCGGCCGCGAGGAGCACGGCGGTGGGCTCGTCCGGGGCGCGGCGGACCAGCCACAGACCGGCGACGGCGACGACCGCCGCCGGGAGCACCCAGGCGAGGCCCGGGTGGGGGTCGCCCAGGGCGCGGGCGATGAGCCCCTGCAAGGACTGGTTGTCGACGATCCATGGCTTTCCGACGCGGCCGGTGTCGTGGAGGTGCCGGGTCCAGAAGTCGAGGCTGGCGCGGGGCAGTACGAGCGCGCCGAGCGCGACGGTCCCCACGAACGCGGCCACCGCCGTGGCGGCCTCGCGGTACCGGCCTCGTAGCAGGAGGTAGGCGATGAAGACGGCGGGGGTCAGTTTGACCCCGGCCGCGACGCCGATGGCCACGCCCGTGCCCCGGGCGCCGGGTGCCCTGGTGAGATCCCAGAGGACCAGACAGGCGAGGGCGAGATTGATCTGGCCGAAGAGGAGGGTCTGGAAGACGGGCTCCAGCCAGAGGGCCAGGGCGGTGGCTGTGCAGAGGGTGAGGGTCTGGTTGACGTCCGGGCGGGGCATCGGGTGACCGGCCACGCGGCCGTCCGGGCGGGGCATCGGGTGACCGGCCACGCGGCCGTCCGGGCGGGGCGTCGGGTGACCGGCGAGCCGGGTGGACAGGTGGATGAGGCAGGCGAGGAGAGCCAGGTTGCCGATGAGGAACGCGCCCTTGAGCAGCGGCAGCGGCAGCCAGGCCAGGGGGGTGAACAGCAGCGCGGCGAAGGGCGGGTAGGTGGCGGGGAGTTGCCACTCGGTGACGGTGAAGCCGTACAGATCACGACCACCGGCGACGGCCGCGCCCTCGGCCCGGTACACGAGTACGTCGGCCATGGGGAGGCCGTGCACCGCGCAGAGGGTGAGGAAGGCGGCGAGGGAGGCGAAACAGACAGCGAGGGCGACACGGGGAGTTACTTTTTCTGAGCGGTGAGTCACCAGGTGACCCTAGGCATCGCTTCCGGCGGACGCGCGCTTCCTCGCCGTACTCGCCGGGGATGACGACGCTGGCTGGAACACGCCGTCTGGCGGGGAAGGTCGGGGCCGGTGGTGGAGAACTACGTGGAGTTCCTCAAGGAACGAGTGATCACCATTTCGCTGCGATCGAGAGCGGCCGAGAGGTCGCTCGCCAGTTCCTCCGGGAGAACTCCGGTTCCCAGGCCGCAGGACCGGACCAGATCACGGCACGCCTGGGCGTCGCTTTCCGTGGAGAGGGCGGTGAACGGCCCGTGCGACAGAACGTCGCGGGCGGCATATCCGTTCAGCGATTCGGTGATCCGCCGGTTCAGCTCTTCGACGATTCGGCCTGCTCCCGGGTGGTGCGGCCCCACAGCGTCCAGGACCGTGATGCCGAGCCGAGCGTCGAAGACGGTCAGCCCGGGTTCGGCGTCTCGTCCGAGGTAGGTGTTCACCAGTTCGGCCGCGCAGCCGTCGAGACGATGTCCTGCGTCGTGGCGGCACAGCACGGTCAGGCACGCGGTGACGGCCCGCTCCCACGGCTCACCAGGAGTCGTGTCGGCGAGCAACGCCGCCGCGCGCCGGCTGTCACCCGAGGTCAGGGCTGCTACGACAGCGACTTGCCGTCCGTCGAGCATCCGTGTGCCCACGCCTCGATGTCGCTCGATGTGCGCCAGGGCTTCAGGCCAACGGCCCGTGCTGGTGAGCGTTCGGGTGCCGTCGGCGAGCACTACGCGCCACAGCCACGCGTGAACCTCCCTCCGGGCCTCGGCCGTCGCGGTCAGTGCGGCCGGCACGGCAATGCTCTCGAAGACCGCAGAGCCGCTGCTCCCGACGGCCTCGTACAGGTCCAGCAGCCGCTGCCGCCCGTCGTCGGTCCGGCCGGCGCGGATCTGCAAGCGGGCCAGGTTGACCACGGGCTCCAGCCCACGGATGGCGCTCATGGCGGGCAACGGGCAGGCACGAAGGTATGCCTCGGCATGTCGGCGGCACATGGAGCGGGCCAGTGCGGGAAGACCGAGGTCGGACGCCAGAAGCGCGGCTTGGTTGAAGACGGTGGAGGCCAGACCTTGTTCATCATGTCGCACCGCCCTTTCGGCCAGTGCTGCGAGAGCACTCAAACGGGCGGGCAGCGGCAGACAGGCGGGCCGGAAGCGGGCAACGAGGGGAAATCGCCTGGCTATCGGTCCATGCGGGTCCATACGTTCCCCCCGGGGAGGCGAGCACGGGTCGAACGAGGAGGGATGGCCGGTGCCCACCGGGCGGCTTCGGGCACCGGCCGTCTCATATGCCGACCGGTGTCACCGCCAGTCGACGATGACGAGGTTCAGCGGGGTTTCGAGAACGAAGAGACCGGGGGTCTGCTCGGTCACCGGGGTGCCGAGATGCTGGATCTCGAACCTGGCCTCCCGATCGCGGTATTCGCGGTCCCAGGTACGGATCGTGTCGGCCACTTTCGCGGCCAGCTCGTCACTGCCGGGACCGTGACCGATCACGCCGAACTCCCAGAGCTTGCCACCCTCGGGGGTCTTCTGGTCCGACAGTCTGCGGGCGAGATACGTGAGGGCGCCTTTGTCCACGGCCACGCTGGACGACGGGTATGGGTCATCGGTGAGGACGGTGCCCTTGGCCTCCTTCGGGAACAGCATCCGGATCAGGCCGCTGGGCAGGGAGCAGGAGACGAACAGCTCCATCCACTCCGGCGATTCCATGGCCCGGACCACCATGCCGGTCCACTCCTCGGAGCGCGGCTGCTCCAGCACACCGGCCAGGGCCTCGGCGTCGATCGGCTGCCCCGCGGGAGCCTGAAGCCGTACGGAGCCGTCCGCGCTGAGCGGGATGACACGGCGGTCGTCGTCGGCGATGCCACGCCGTAGCGGCATGAAGGTGTTCATCTCGCTGCTGACGCTGGTCCAGCGGCCATCGCGCTGTTCATACGCGATGGAGCGGGAGACGCTGCCCTTGAGCCGCTGGGGAACCACGAGCCGTCCGCCCGGGGCGAGCTGCTCCATCCAGGCGGGCGGAACGCCGTGCGCGCCGACCGTGGCGATGACTCGGTCGTACGGTGCTCCCTGGGCGTGACCGACGGCGCCGTCGCGGGTGAGTACCTCGACATTGGTGAACCCCGCCGCAGCCAGGTGGGCTCGGGCACCCTCCACGAGGTCGTCATCGACATCGATGGTCGTGACGTGGCCGGTCTCGCCGACAAGGTGCGCGAGCAGAGCGGCGTTGTAGCCGCTGCCCGCACCAAGTTCGAGGATGCGTTCGCCCGGCTGGGCGTCAAGCTGGTCGAGCATCAGGGCGACGACCACCGGCTGTGAGGCGCAGGAGATCGACGTGCCATCGGTGTCGTACTTGATGTTCACCGGGACGTTGGCGTAGGCGTCTTCGAGGGTGGCATCCGGCACGAAGAGGTGGCGCGGCACGGTACGCAGAGCGGTCTCGACCGCGGGCGTACAGGCATATCCGGATTCGCGGATCTTTTCGACCAGGGCGTTGCGGAGCGGTACGGCATCGGCCTCGAAGGTGGTGAGGGTGTCGGAATTCACCGCCCTGACGCTAGTGGTTTCGGGCGTGCCCTCGGCGGACGACGCGGTGCTGCCACTCGATCCCATGACTGCCTCTCGTGCGATGTGGAACAGGGCGCTCTGGTCGTCCGGGGGAAGACCAGCGCGGTTGGCGTGGAAGATCACGTGATGGGCGATGACGGCTCGCAGGCCACGAGTGAGTCCGCCCCCGGCGGCGAGGTGCCCCAGTGTCGTACCGGCCCTCTCGAAGGCGGCCACCCACTCAGCCTGCTCATCAAGCGGGCCGGTCGGACGGCACAAGCTGCGTGTGTCAGCGGTCATCAACTTCTGCATGGCCGAGATCAAGGCGGCGGCCCGTTCTGGAGCAAGGGCTTCGGTCTCCGGTCGGAAAGAGGCGGCCTTCGCCCACACGTCGCCCTGCTCGAACCAGTCCAGATGGGCAGCCCGCATCATGGCGCTGATCAGAAGGACGGCGGTCTCACGACGCCCCAATCGCCCTGGGGCAGGCTGGTAGGTGAGCACATGGCGACTGTCCTCGTGGAACAGACCGTGTGCGGCGTTCATGGCATCCGTGCCGCCGAAGGCACTGGTCTCAGGCTCGTAGATGCCAGGCACCCATAGCCGGACCGTGCCGTCATCGACGAGGTCGCTCAGCAGGGACACGACCGACGGAGACGGCTCGGCCGCGCGATACCGCAGCGGCCACGGATGCTTGTTCATGAACCACCAGCCGACAAGCTGTCCATCTTCCGCAGCCGAGAGCAGGGTGGGGCCAAGTCGCTCGACAATGGCTCGCTTACCGGTCGCGCGGTCGGTGAAGGTGATGTTGTGCTGGTGCCAGCGGTCCGGGGGCATGAGGAGGTCCTTCGGTGAGTGGATCACGCGATGAGCAGGCAGGAGTCCCAGGCGGTTACGGGTGCGGTGGTAGTAGCAGGAGCCAGGAGTGCCAAGGCCATCCCGGAGGCACCATTCAGGAATCCAGGCCCCGCCTCCATGTCCTGAATGACCGCGTTCGCCAAGTCTTCCGCGACGGCTCCCGGCGGGCAGACGATGCCCAGAAGTGGTGAGATCGCCGCGCGGAGCTGTCCCACTGTCGAAGGGCGCGCGTCGGCGGCGGTCCGGGCCGCAACGTGGGCGAGGCCGGCGAAGCCGTGGCACAGGCCGTTGTCCGTGGTGGCCTTGAGTTGGGCGACGTCCGTGAGGGCAGCCACAAGTGCGGCCTCTGCCTCAACCTGGCCGTCGACGTTGCCGAGCGCCAGCGCGGCGAGCTGCTTCGCTCGGGCGATGCCGACTGTGCCGTAACACCAGGAAGGGCGCCGTGGCGCGGAGGGGGTGAGGCGACCGGAGCGCAACTCGTCTCGGGTCACCCAGTACGGCCAGGAAAGGCCAGGACCGCTCTCCACCTGCCAGCGATTCAGCCACGCCAGGAACGTCGAGAGGGCCTCGCGGTGGCCGCCGACGGTGATGTCGCGTCGCATGGCAAGGGCCAGCAGGGCGAGAACACCGCCGATGCCGTGCGCCATACCGCTGTTGGCGTGGCCGCCCGAAAAGCGGTTGTCGGGGCGGCCGGAGGGTCCGGTCGATGTCCACCAGCCCGGCAGGACTTCGCCCTCGTGAACGATCGGCTCGGCAAGACGCACGCAGTAGTCGAGGATGGCACGAACAGCGGTACCGGCGGGGTCGTGCCGAAGGAAGTAGGCGCCGTAGCCGACCAGGCCCCGGATCGTGTCGAACTCGGCGAGTTCCGGCGGGTGTCCGGCGTCGGCGCGGTGGTTCGCGGCCGAAAGGCGGCGGCTAACGTCGACGGACATCTGACGGTTCAAGGAGTCTCGGGCGCGCTGGTAGGCGTCCGGCAGATGTTCGGCGGCACAGGACAGGGCGTGAGCAAGGGCAGGAGCGCCGTAGAACGCGTGGCTGCCGGGACCGCTGGTGAACGGCTCCCGGGCAGCAGCGGTGAGCCAGGCATGAGCGCGCTGCCACGAGCCCGCTCCGGCGGCGGCTCGCTCGATGTGTAGAAGTGCGATACCGGTGGGACCGTACGCGAGATGCTGGCGGTGCGAGGGCTCCACTTCCGGTCCCAGCGGGGTAGTGGCGGGGTCAGCGAGTCGATCGGCGACGGCATCCACCGTCTTCACCGCGAGAGCGTGGGTCATCGTGCCCTCCGTGACGTCCAGGCCAGGGCGGCGGCGCGCGCGAGGTACAAACAGACCTCTTCCTCAGGGAAGTCGACGGCGACGTGCCGAACGAAGTGGACGTGCAGCAGCGAGGAGAGAACGTCGTCCAGGCCGATACCCTCGGTGTCCGGGCTGGGAAGATACGACCGGTAGGCGGCGAGTGCAACATCACGTTCGGCCCACGCTTCCACGACGACCTGTCCGCCGGGGACGTTACGCAAGGCCGTCCAGTCCCCGGACGGATCGGCCAGCCGTACCGTCTCGGTGAATTGCGGACGCGGCACCGGAGCAGGCGCGGCGGGCGGAATGTGGTCGATCAGCCAGTGCATCGCCTCCTCGGCGCTGCCAAGGAACGCGGTGGCAATGGCGATCGTGTGGGCGGCCACGAGCGCACGCTGCTGGGGACGCTGAAGCTGGGACAGCAGAGTGACGACGGCACGCGAGTCCGTGCGGAACACCTCCTCGGCGGCGTCCCAGGCGTCGCCGGAGCCCCAGCGGCCCATCTCACGGTAGGACGTGGGGAAGCGCATGTCCGACAGCAGCCCCGCAGTGCGCAGTTCATCGGCCCAGGTGCCGATGGCGCCAGCCGTCTCGGCAAAGGCATCGGGCTCGGGCACGGCAATGCGCACCCGCAGGTGGTGACAAGGGTCGCGGAAGCGGATGAACCACCACGGCGGGCCACCGAGTCGGTCCAGCAGCGTGGGGAGGTGCTGGGCCAGGAGCTCGTCCTGGCGGCGCCGGTCGCCATACAGGGCGGTCAGCAGCAGGGAAGAGACTCCGGGCGTTTGGATCTGCTCCGGGGAGAACGCGCGGGCCAGGGTGGGGGTCGGCAGGATCGGCCAGGCTGGTGGCCTCGTGGCCTTGAGTGGCAGGACGACCTCATGTGCGCGGCCGTCGCACCAGCCGTACGCGTCGGCTTCCGGCGCTTCGAGGAGGATGGCCAGACCAACGCGGTTCAGATGCTGGCGCAGCAAGGTGCGGTGTCCGGCTCGGCCGAGGTCAAGGCGCAGGCGCTGGTCGTCCTCGGCGAGGTCGACACATTGCGGCATCCGCCGCCGGATCCGCCACTCTTCGGCGGCGGTGTCCCAGTGGGGCTGGGGGCAGTCGCGGCCGGGCAACTCGTCCGCTTCCAGCCGCCACCGTGCGGCGGAGAGCACAGTGCGCCCGTAACGCAATCGAGGCAGGTACGGCATCGTCTTCGCGGCGCCCCAGTCGAACAAGGTGACTTGGGCACACTGGGCGCGGGACAACTCCGTGAGGAAGCGGGCCAGAGGCGGGGTGTGCTCTGCGAGGTTCAACGCGTGCATCCCCACGGCCTCGATCCGGAGCCCGTGCTCGGGCGCGGCCAGATACATGCGGCGCCCATCGCAAGCTACGGCCAGATCGTCAGGCCTGAGCACATCGCTGCTGGTGGCGCGGTGCTCATGAATGCTGATCACGGTGGGCAGGACCTGCGGAGCCCGGGTGACATGGGCGCTCGCGGGCAGCAGCGGCGGGAAGGACAACTGGGCGGGGAGGGTACCGGCGTCAGCGGTCGGAAGGTCGGCAAGTTCCGCTGTCAGCCGCTTGCGGTCCTCGGGAGCCAGCACGGTGAGAAATCGGCCCATGGTGACACCGACGCCACGGGACACGCTGGCGAGCTCCAGGTCGAAACGCCCGCTGTGAAGTTCCTCGATACTGGGGGCGCACACCCGGAAGCCGACCTCCAGATGCGGCGGAACCCTGGGTCGCTCCGGCCCGAGGTCCATCGCGGCAACCAGTTCCTCGGTGAGTACTACCTCGTCACGCCCGTCGAGGACGGCGGCCTGCGCCAGCCTCACCAAGATGTCGTCCCGTACGGACAGGCGGGAGCGACGCTTGTCGGGCTGGGTTCCCGGATAGCCGTCGGGAAAGCCGGTGCCGCTGTCCGTGACGACTTCGTTGAGCGGCACCATCGTGCCGATGCCGTACCTCTCGTAGAACCGTCGCTGATATGCCTTCCATGCCGCAGTCCCGTACGGGTGGGCGCTGACCCGGGTAAGGACGCCGGCGGCACGCTCGATCTCTTGCGCAACCGCTTCTGGGAGTTCGACCCGGGCATCCAGATGAAGATCCAGAGCAAGGGGGTGCCTCTTCAAGCCCGGAACCTGAGACTGCATCCGTGCTGAAGCACGGGCCCGGCCGCTGCGGGAACCGCAACCGCTGAGATCGATCTGCACAGCGCGCAGTTCGCAGACCGCTTGAGCGGCCGACGTACGGTCGGCACCCGCAGCGTCGAGCTGGTTCAGCAGGTATTGCAGGGCGTCGGTCTCCGTACTCGGTGCGTGCAGGTTCGTGATCAGTACCACGTGCTGAACCAGCTCGCGTACGAGCCGTTGAATCTTCCAGGGGCCCGCTGCGGGGAACTCCGCAGCGAGCTTGTCAGCGAGGGCACTCGCGGGGATCGGCTCGCGGGCGGCGTCCAGGACTGTTCGTACTGGCCCGGTCAGGGCCACAGATGCCTCGACCGCACGCCGACGACGCCCCGCGGAGTCGGACTTGTACGGCACGATGAGCCGGTCACCGCGTTTCACAGTGGTGTTGTTGACGACCACCCAGAGGCGTTCCAGCAGCTCGGGGCACGACTCCAGCCGTTCGACCACGGCAGACAGCCACTCCGCGCTCGCTCGGCCGACAACCGTGTGGTTCGAGCCCCACATCGTGCGCGTGCTGGGCCCGATGGCGGCCGAGGCCACGCCGGCGAACAGGCCGAACGGCGTCGCCCGGTGTTCGGCGCGCAGCAGGTAGCGCGCTACCGAAGCGACGGCACGCCGCACATCACGCGCGGATGGGGCGGCGGATGAAAGCAGGGCTCGAACCTGCGAAGCGAGAGCAGGGCTTGCGTACTCCAAGGCTTCGGCAGCGTCCTCGTCGGACCACCCGTCCCGCAGCCACGCGAGCCGGGCAGCCTCGCCGCGCGGGGACTGGTCATCAAGGTCAGGGCATGGGGAGATGGGAAGCTCCGGCCGAGCGACCGCACGCAGAAGAGCGGTCTTCCCGGCGCGGAACACGATGCTCGAAGCCATCAAGACCTCCGTGGTCCAGGCGGGTGGCCGGTGCCTTCGCGCAGCAAGCGGCGACGGCACCGGCCTGGGTGACGCGCGCCTCGGGTCAGGCCACGTTGGTGGTGCAGGCGCCGCAGGTCTGGCCGCAGCCGTCGTCCGTCAGGCTGATCAAACCGGCGGTGTCGGCGACCTCGACCAGGGTGACGTCGAGGTCGAATTCATCCGACGTCACACCCGGGCCCTGGGGCCTGACCTGAGTGGGCTGTGTGATCTGGAAACTCATGCGAACTCCTGTTCATCAGTCGAATTGCGGATGACAGTGCTGCCGGGTGCCTACTCGCGGAGGTTACGGAGACCAACCCACCGCGGGGATGACTCCCGGCCACCCGTACCGGTCTCGACGCTGATCACACGAATGTGTCAACTCTGATTCCAGTGCGGGAGCTTGACCGCCGCGATGAGCAGGGCCGAAAGGCAACCGGCTCGCCGCGACGGTGGTCCGTGGGCCACGATCGGCCCGTCCGCCGTCCCCAAGGAGTAGAAAGGCCGGCCGAGGCAACTGGCCGTGGATCAGGACCTGGGAAGACGTACGCCTCGGTAGCCACTCCAGGCTTCACACGCCGCGACCATGGTCTCCAACCAGGAAGTACCCGGCTTTCGGGAGACGCGGAAGCGGTACATACGCAGCGTGGCAGCGGCGAAGGCGTCGATGGCGTTCGGATCGGCCTTGCTCCATGCCTCGCACGGAGATACCCAGGATTCCGCGCCCGCAGGGTCATGTCCTGCGGCAACAAGCTGGAGTACCAGCAGCGCGGGATCGATGAACGCAGCTCCCCGAGTCGGCCAGGCCCAATCCACCGCCCACAACCCCCGCTTTCCCACTAGGACGTTGCCGGGGTTGATGCCGGTATGCAGCAAGGCATCACCCTGAAGCAACACCGCCTCGCTTTCACTCTCGGTGAAGCGGTCCCAGCGGGTTTCGGCCCATCCCCGAGCCGGGTGCGGAAGATTGATCACACCGATGGATTCCACCAACTCCACCACTCCCGGCAGATCTGCCGAACCCGGCCGCAGACTGGCCGATCGCCCCTCGGCCCAGGTGAACCCGAGAACGATCCAGTCGGCGTCCTTCACATCCCACCGGATCGGCGGCGAGATGGGCCGGACATAGGGGTTGATCAGCCTCTCTCTGGCAAGCGAGGCCACTCGGCCCCCGGGCCGGTTGCGGACCGCCTTCACGAAGAACCGACCCCTTGCGGAGTCGACCTGGGCTGTGAGGTCCGAGCTGAATCCACGCACAGTGCGCTGGACAACGGACACCTCGCCGACATGGGGACGGATCAGCGCCTCAATCGCGGACGCGGGGAGATCAGAACTCATGGCCCCTTCAGTTCCTCAGTTCTTCGGTGAGCACTCGGTCCCGGGAACGGCTTGGGACGGAGCGCTGTGACAGTGCGGGCGATTCGGGGCCGTCACCAGTTGCCGGATGGTCCGTCGCCGGTCCGGCAGTGCGGGCAGTGGCAGGGGGGCCAGCGGTGGGAGTCAAGAGCCAGCGGTCCTGGGACGGCCCGGTAAGTTCGCGCTCGGGTGTGGTCGACTCGCGCACCGTCCGGCCGGACACGGTACGTCTCGATCGTCATGCGGGAGGTGCCCGGGGCGGGCGGGGTACCGGCGTTCACCGGGCGACCTCTCCGGCGTCCGGCTGGTGGCAGGGGCGGCACTCCGCCGCAAGCGGCCCCTGATGCCGCTCAGTCATCGCCGTCCCTGGAGGGCTCCGGGCTGCGCCTGACAACGGCCTTGAGGACGTCGGCGAGGGCCTGCTGGAATTCCGGGCTGTTTTCGATGGCCTCGTGTTCGGGGTCGGTGTACTGCCAGGTGTGACACCCCGGATGCCCTGCGTACAGAATGCACGCCTCGTCCTTCGGGGTCGGACCGGACAGGGTGTTGCAGTCGGGCACGACCCGGAAGGCGTCGGGCCGCCGGCCGTCCTCCCACTGGGCCCACACCTCACCCGCGCTCGCGTCGTCCAGCTCCCACACCAGGTCGTGGTGACGTCCGCCGGAGTGTTCCTGGAGCAGGCAGCGCAGCACCGGCCGTACGTTGCCGGGGGCGCTGGAGTCGTGGACCGACGCGAACATGGCCGCGATCAGACCGACCGGTGTCAGCGCGGTGGCGCCACACACCCGGGGACGGGGAAGAGGCGGCCAGGGCTGTTTGATCAGCGAGACCACACCGCACCCCCCGGCATCACCTGCGGCACGGACACATCCACGGCCACAGGACCGACCACCGCGTCCGCCACCCGCCACCTGAGGGGCAGGCGAGCACGACGACGCCCGGACGACGGCGGTAACAGCCGCGACAGCCGACCGAGGATCAGATTCACACGCTTCATTGCGTCTCCAACTCGCGTCCACTGCTGGTTGATTGCCCGCTGGTGAGCGACGGCCGAATGCGCGGTTCACGGGACTCCCCGTCGCGTTGGTCGCCCGGCGGTGCGGATGCTGACTGATAATCACGTTGAAGTTCCGGACCGCCTCCGGATTCCCCCGGCAACGCTCCCGGCCTTTCGTCGCCGCCCCACAGATCCGGCAACCGTCAACCGGAACCGGCTCAAGCCCGAGGCTGGGCAATTCGGGCTCGCCGCCGATCCGTTGCGGCGGCTTCCATCCCAAGAACCCCATCGGGCCCAACGCCCTTAGCCGGGTGCCCACTTCAGTCATGACTGCTGTTCGCTCCCCTGCGATCCGCCCGAACCGTCCTGCTCGCTCTAGGCAACCGGCCCGTCACGCACAGGGGTACCGTTGACGCAGCAGCAGATTTCAAAAGCTTCAAGCGGTTGCCCAGTCCGAGGAGTTGACCAGCTGTGACGACGCGGAAGCCGAACGAGTCACTTGCGCGCCTGTACCAGGAGACCAGGTGGAACCTGCGGCAGTTCGCTCAGGCGGTAAACAAGATCGGTACTGAGCGGGGAACTCCAGTCAGATACCGCGAGCAATCCGTTCATCAGTGGCTTAAGGGTTACGTGCCGAAAGAGGGAACCCGCCCCCTGATCCTGGAAGCACTCTCGCGCAAGCTAGGCAGACCGGTCACCCAAGTCGAAGTGGGATTCTCCACTCCTGCCCATGAGCCAAACAGTTATTCAACCGTGGAAGAGTTGATTGACCTAGGGAGACAGGACGTGGAGCGTCGTAATTTTCTCGGAGCGAGCCTCTTCTCTGTCGCATTGACCATCCCTAATTGGCCGGACATTGTAGGGAGAATGGAATCTGTTCAATCAGGAAGAGCACACCGCATAGGAACGTCGGACGTTGATCTGGTCACGAAAATGACCGACCGCCTATGGGAGACATTTGAGGACTTCGGCGGCAAGCACACACGGCCGATGGCCGCACTGTTCCTCGCCAATACGGTCGCCCCGTACCTGAGGGTGGACGCACCCGAGGAAATCCGCAAGGCCATGATGTCTGCCACCTCCTTCCTTTGCTATCTGACCGGCTGGATGGCAGAGGATGAAGCGTTGCACGGGCTGGCACAGCGGTACTACAAGAAGGGACTGGAGTTCGCGGGTGCCAGCGGCGATCACCTGACGTATTGCCATGTCCTTCGGGGCATGTCAGTTCAAGCAGCAGACCTAGGACACGGTCCGGTCGCCGTTCGCCTGGCCGATGCTGCCGCTGCCGCTGCTCCAAAAACAGGACCCCGCATGCAGGCGTTCTTCGCAGCACAGCAAGGCTATGCCTCCGCCGTAGCCGGTGACAGCCGTGCAGCACTTGGCAGCATTCGACAGACAGAAAAGTCTCTCGAAATCGCCGAAAGCGGAATCGGAGCCTTCGGAGGTTTCAACGCGTCAACGTCGGCTTACGCGGCATCCAATGTTCGCTATCATTCAGGAGACATCAAAGGTAGTATCGATTCCCTGGAGTTGCATTTTCGACTAAGAGATGCGAGCGACACACCCCGGTCTGCGCTGCGATTCAGTTCACTTTTGGCCGAACGGCAACTAGAGCTGGGGCATCTGGATGCGGCATGCAAGACATGGTCCCAAGTGCTTGACGGATACCCGAATGTCAATTCCGGCCGGGTTGACCGGCATGTTGCGAATATCAGCCGACTTTTACAGCCCTACCGCGCCAATTCGGCAGCGCGGGACATCTACGAGAGGGCGGTCTCACGCAGTGTGCGGAACGAGTCCCCGTAGCTCCGGAGGCTGGTGGCATCTGCCTGCAAATTCCGATGCCGGTTGAGTCCGGCTGTTGCCGTGATGCCCCGCCCGGACCTGCGGTGACCGGGCGGGTTCCTGCGTTCCGGGTTCGCGCCGGGCGGGCGGAGAGGGCCGCGCGGCGTTGGACGGTCCCCGGCGTCACCTGCGGCGCACGCCCGCTTCCTCTGCGTATTCGCCGAGGATGATGACGTCGAAGGCCGCGCCCGCGAACACGCGGACGGCGCGGACGGCTTCGCCTATGCGGTGGCGGTGGCTTCCGGCCACGGCGGTGGCGCCTGGGGGGCGCCCTGGAACTGGGGTGAGGGTCGCTGCGCTCATGTATCTATCGTGCGCTTTCGGACGTAAAGAGGGCATCGGTCCACGGGGGTAATCCGGTCGTCCCAGGAGTCCACCCGGGGATGGACCCCGCCCCTCACAAAGGACGCCCCCGGCGCCGCCCGACCCCTAGGGGACACCCACAGCGTCGACTCGTCGCCGGGGCGTCGGGGTAGGGCACGGGCACGGGCGTGGATATTCGTTGGTCTCGGCCCATCCGTTCGCCTAGAATCTCCGCTCTTGCCCGCCTCCCTCCAGGAGCGCCGCCGCCCGGACGGAAACCGGGTGGCTTCTCGCCGTCCCGCTGAACCCACCCACCGCCTGCCCCGCATCGCATCGCATCGCACCGCAGGCCGCTTCCGGAGGCATCCCCTTGTCCACCCCTGCCCTCGACCCCGCCGGTCCCCTTTCCCGCGAGCGCTCCCACCTCGCCTCCTCCCGTGCCGCGCTGCGTGCCATGCGCGAGGACGCCGAGGCGCTGGACATCCGCGACGTCGCCGCGAACTGGGTGAGCGCCGAGGCGCTGGCCCACCAGATCGAGCTGCGCGTCAAAGCGCTCGCCGACCTCGCCGGCACCCCGCTCTTCTTCGGCCGCCTCGACTATCTCCACACCCCCGGCGCCGAGCGGGCCGAAGGCGCCGACGGCGAGCGTTTCTACATCGGGCGGCGGCATGTGCACAACGCCGAGGGCGATCCCATGGTCATCGACTGGCGGGCGCCGGTCTCGCAGCCGTTCTACCGGGCCTCCAAGCAGGACCCGATGGACATCGCCCTGCGCCGCCGCTTCGGTTTCACCGGCGGTGACCTCACCGCGTACGAGGACGAGCGGCTGTCCGATCCGGTGGACCCGGCGGAGGCGTCCCGTACCAGCAGGCTGCTCCAGCGGGAGATCGAGCGTCCGCGCGTCGGCCCGATGCGGGACATCGTCGCGACGATCCAGCCCGAGCAGGACGGGATCGTACGGTCCGGGCTGTCCGGCACGGTGTGTGTGCAGGGTGGTCCCGGCACCGGGAAGACGGCGGTGGGGCTGCACCGGGTCGCGTATCTGCTGTACGCCCACCGCGAGCGGCTGGCCCGCACCGGCACGCTGGTGATCGGCCCGAACCGGTCCTTCCTCCACTACATCGAGCAAGTGCTGCCCGCGCTGGGGGAGTTGTCGGTGCGGCAGGCCACCGTTGACGATCTGGTGGCGCGGGTGGAGGTGTGTGGTACGGACGACGCCGCGGCGGCCGTCGTCAAGGGGGACGCCCGGATGGCCGAGGTGCTGCGGCGGGCGCTGTACGCGCAGGTCAGCATGCCCGTAGAGCCGGTGGTCGTGGTGCGCGGGTCCCGGCGGTGGCGGGTGGCGGCGTACGAACTGGAGGAGATCGTAAGGGAGTTGCTCGACCGGGACATTCGCTACGGGGCCGCCCGGGACGCGCTGCCCCAGCGGATCGCGCACGCGGTGCTGGTGCAGATGGAACGGTCCGGGGAGGCGCCCGACGACCGGGTGCAGGACGCGGTGGCGCGCAACAGCGCGGTGAAGGCGGCCGTGAAGGCGGTGTGGCCGGCCGTGGAGCCGGCCAAGCTGGTGCTGCGGCTGCTGACCGACGCGGAGTTCCTCGCGGAGCATGCCGAGGGGGTGCTGTCCGCCGATGAGCAGAAGACGATCCTGTGGGGCAAACCCGTGCGGTCGGTCAAGGCGGCGAAGTGGTCGGCTGCTGACGCGGTGCTCGTCGACGAGGCGTCGGACCTGGTCGAGCGGACGCATTCGCTGGGGCATGTGGTGCTCGACGAGGCGCAGGATCTGTCCCCGATGCAGTACCGGGCGGTGGGGCGGCGCTGTACGACGGGGTCCGCGACCGTCCTGGGGGATCTGGCGCAGGGGACGACTCCGTGGGCGACGCCCAGCTGGGAGGAGGCGCTCGGGCATCTGGGGAAGGGGGACGCCGTGGTCGAGGAGCTGACGGCCGGGTTCCGGGTGCCGACGGATGTCATCGCGTACGCGTCCCGGCTGCTGCCGTACATCGCGCCCGGGCTGGCTCCGGTGGCGTCGGTACGGGAGAGTCCTGGGGTGTTCGAGGTGCGGGAGGTTTCTGCGGGGGCTACGGCGGCTACGGGGGCGGGTGAGGTCTCCGGGACGGCGGGGGTCGTCGGTGCCGTGCGGGAGGCTCTGGCCCGGGAAGGGTCGATCGGGCTCATCGCGGCGGATGCGCGGGTGCCGGTGCTGGCGGAGGCGCTGGGCGCGGCCGGGATCGGGTATCTGGATCCGGGGGCCGAGACCACGCGCGAGACCCGGCTGACGCTGGTGCCGGCGTCTTTGGCGAAGGGGCTGGAGTACGACTATGTCGTGCTCGACGAGCCGGGGGCCGTGGTGGAGGGGGAGCCGGATGAACGGACCGGGTTGCGGCGGCTGTATGTGGCGTTGACCCGGGCGGTGTCGGGGTTGACGGTGACGCATTCCGGGGTGCTGCCTTGGCAGTTGCGGTGACGGTTCCCTCCGGGGGGGGGGGGGGGGGCTGCTGTTGGGTGCCGGGTGCGGGTGGTTTGTGGCTGGTCGCGCCCACGCGGCGGAGCCGCATATCGATACAGCCCCGCGCCCCTGAAGGGCGTTGGCGGACACCATGTGAGCGGGCCTCAGTCGAGCAGTCCCGCCTCCTGGGCCAGCACCGCCGCCTGGACCCGGTTGGTGCAGTCGGTGCGGGTGAGAATGCTGCTGATGTGGGCCTTGACCGTGCCGGAGCTGAGGTGGAGCTGTGCGGCGATCTCGGCGTTGGAGAGGCCGGTGCCCAGCAGGCTCAGGACGTCCCGTTCCGCCGGTGTCAGGCCCGCGATCCGGCGTGCGGCGACGTCGCCGCCGTGGCCCGACCGCATCCGGAAGTCGACGAGTTGGCGGGTGACCTGCGGGGCGAGGACGGGTTCTCCGGCCGCCGCGCGGCGTACGGCGTCGATGAGGTCGCGGGGGCCGGTGTCCTTGAGGAGGTAGCCGTGGGCTCCGGCGCGCAGGGCGCTGGTGACGGTCGCCTCCTCGCCGAAGGCCGTCAGCATCACCGCTCGGGTGCGGGGCGAGTGCCGGGCGATCCCGGCGACGGCGGTGATGCCGTCCCCGGGCATACGGATGTCGAGGAGGGCGACGTCGACGAGGTGGGCGCGGCAGGCCTCGACGGCCTCACGGGCGTTCTGTGCCTCCGCCACGATGCGGATCTCGCCGTCGTTCTCCAGGATCAGACGGACCCCGGCGCGCATCAATTTCTCGTCGTCGGCGATCAGCACTCGGATCATCGGTTCAGTGTAGAACCGCCATGATCAGCAGGGCGATGGTGCCGCCGACCGTCGGCAGCAGCACCAGCAGAGCCGCGCAGCCGCCGCCCAGGAGGCGGGGCCAGGTGAGGACCTCCGTGGACAGCGGGGGCCGGGAGCCCGCCCCGCCGGACACCGGCCCGGGGGAAGTGGCGTACACGGGCGGCGCGTCGGGCCGCACGGGTATCCGGGCGGAGAGGACGAAGCCGCCCTCCGGGCGCGGTCCGGCGTGCAGGGCACCTCCGAGCAGGCTGATCCTCTCCTGGAGGCCGACGAGTCCGCTGCGGTTCCCGTCCCCGGGCGGACAGGGCACCGGCGGGGCATCGTTGATGACGGCGACCACCACCGTGTCCCCTTCCTCCTGGAACATCACACGGACCGCCGCGCCGGACGCGTGCTTCAGCGCGTTGGTGAGTCCTTCGCGGGTCACCCGGTGGACGGCCTGCCGGGTGCGGGCGTCCGCGTCCGTCGGCCCGGTCGCGTTCCAGTGCAGTACGGCGTCGGCTCCCGCGTTCCGGGAATCCGCGACCAGCGCCGAGAGATCCTCGCGGGTGCCCCGCTCACCGCTGTTCTCCGCGGACCGGTGACGCAGGACGCCGAGGATGCCGCGCAGCTCGTCCATGGCCGTTCCGGCGGTGGTGTGCAGAAGTTCGGCCTGGGCGGCCAGTGGGGGCGCCTGTCGTTCGGCGGCGAGCTGGAGGGCTCCGGCGTGCATCGAGATGAGGCTGATGCGGTGGCCGATCAGATCGTGCATCTCGGCGGCGATGCGCGCCCGTTCCTCCATGCGGGCCGCCTCGTCGGTGAGGAAGCGGGTCCGTTCGAGGTAGGCATTGCGCTCCCGCAGCAGCCCCGTCAGCGGGCGGCGACGCCCCATCATCAGGGCGGACAGCGCGGGCAGCAGGATGAACAGCGCGGTCACGGCCGCACCGGCGATCAGGTACGGCATCGTCGGGAGTCCGCTGAGGAGCTGGCCGGCGGTCGACAGGAGCACGGCGCCGGCGCTGCTCGCCCCGACAACGCCCCAGGCACGCCGTACGGGGGTGATGCGGCGCACGGCGGACCACACGACGCACGGCACCACCACCATCGCCCACACGTTGGTCCCGGCGATCAGCGGCACGCAGCCCAGCACCGTGAGGGCCGGGTACATCCGCCGCGCGGGCACGAGCAGTGCCGCCCACGCCCCCAGGAGAACCACGCCCACCGGGTGGGCCGGCGGAATCAGCGGAACCGGCGCCAGCGAGCACAGCAGGACCAGGCCGGCCAGTACGGACTCGGTCACGACCGTCCGCCGGGGCGCGGCGCGCACCGCCTCCCGGATCGCGGCGGCCTCGCTCCACACCCGTCCGCACGGCCGCACCGCCGTACTCATGTGCTCTCCCTGTGGGCGCCGTTCTCAACGGCTGCTCTCGTCGTGCGCGTTGGCGGACACTGCGGATGCGGCAGCGGATACGTCAGGACGCCTCTGCCGCTCCGCCCGGGACCCGGAGCCCCGGCTCCGCCCGCAGCCCGGCGACATCCGCCCCGCTCTCGGCCAGCACACGTTCGATCTCCGCCACGGACTCCGCGTCCGTCCCCTTGTCCAGCAGCGCGGCCAGCAGGTGGGTCGTGCCGACCGTGGGCGAGCCCTGCGCGGCGGCGGTGAACTGGGCGACGTGCAGGAGCCGCTGTTCGAAGTCGGCGTGGCCGGGGACCTCCCGGGGGTCCTGCTCCACGACCCCGGCGTCGGGAAGCAGCACCCGGGTGACCGCGTCCTGCCGTACGCCGTGCCGGCGCAGGAGTGCGCCCCCCTGGTTCGCTCCCGTCAGGTTCTCGGGCAGCTCACGCCCCGCGACGGTCAACGACCGGTCCAGCGCCAGGATGCCCAGCAGCACATCGACGGGTTCGATCTCCGACGCCCCGCGCCGGACCGCCCCCCGTGGTGCCTCCGTGCGCACCGCGCCCACGACCGCGGAACCGAACCCGGCGCCGCCCCCGAAAATCCAGGCGGTGACCTTCCGGGTCAGCGGATTCCCGCTCTTCCCGAACGTCCCCGCCTTGCGCAGGACCATCACCGGGCCGGGTTCCGGTACGTCGTCGCTCCCCCGCAGCGCGTCGAGCGCCATCGAGGCAGCCGGGACGTCCACCTTCTCCAGCACCATGGCCTCGCGGGCCCGCGTATCGGGCAGCCCGACCAGTGCGCGCGCCACATGCCGGACGCGCACGGAAACCGTGCCCTCCTCCCGCGCGGCCTCCAGCGCCTTGCGCAGGCAGCTCCGCAACGCGCCGGTCATCGGCGGGAGTTCAACGCTTCCCTGCCCCTGCCCCTGCCCTTGCCCTTCCCCCTCCTTCTGCTTGCGATTCGTCCAGCGCGGCCTCTTGGCCTCCTCCTGCCGGACCACCCGCCAGAAGGCGTCGATCTCCCGCTCGTCGTCCGGGCTTCCCGCCGTGCCGTCTCCCGCGTCCTCACTGACCCACACGGCTGTCCCCCGGGACCCGATCGAACCGCCGAGCGAGCCGGCGGCCCGTATCCCGGGTGCGATCGCGGAACCCGCGGCCGAGTCACCCGACACGAGCGCGTACAGCACGCTCTCCGTGCCGACGTCCTCGCGTTCCTGCTTGTCCACCGCGCGCATCGCCTCCAGCAAGAGCTTGACGACGTCCCTCTCGAACTCGGTGGTCACGCCGGTGCCGCGGTCGGACGTTCGCTGCTCCATCGGACTGCCTTCCTCTCCGTGGTGTCACCCGCCGAGAAGGACGCTAGCCCGCGCTCTCCGGCTCCGCGTCGGCCGACCGGCCAAGCTTCCGGTCCGACCGGCCATGCCTCCGGTCCAACCGGCCATGCCTCCGGTCCGACCGGCCAGGTTCTCCCGTCCGGGTGGACAACAGACTTGCGTGCCACACGAAAGCGCGGCGGAACCGGACAGTGCCCGGTCCCGCCGCGCCCCCTCGCTCAGCCCGCGGCCCCGGACGGACCGTCCAGGACCGTACGCCACTCCGCTACCGCCTCCGGCGACACCGGGCCGCCCCAGCCGTCCGGGCGGGCCGCGCCGCCGATGTGGAAGGCGTCGATGCCCGCGGCGAGCAGGGCGGGTACGTGGTCGAGGCGCAGGCCGCCGCCCACGAGGAGCTGTTGCTCGTAGCCCGGCTCGCCCTGGCGCCCGGCCTCGGACAGCAGCGTGGGTCCGCCCTCGTCGACCCCCGTGGCCGCACCGGCCGTGAGGTAGGTGTCGAGGCCCGGCAGCCCGTCGAGCTGCTTGCGCAGCGCGTCCCGGTCCGCCGCGCGGTCGATCGCGCGGTGGAACGTCCACGCACAGCCGTCCAGCTCCCCCACGAGCCGTTCGACCGTGTACAGATCCAGCCCGCCGTGCGGATCGAGGAAGCCGAGGACGAACTCGTCCGCCCCCGCCTCCCGCATCCGCCGCGCGGCCTCCACCAACCGCCCCGCGTCCCCCGCGGAGAACCCGTCCGCGAGCCGCAGCATCACGCGCAGCGGAATATCGACGGCGGCGCGGATCGCCGTGAAGGTGGCGGGCGGCGGGGGGAGGCACCCGGGGCCCCCACGACTCCGCGCACCACACCGCCACCACCCCCCCCCCCCACCGGCGGGCTGGGGGGGCCCCGCAACCCCCGGGGGCGGTGCGGGGGGGGGGCGGGGGGGCGCTCCCCCCGCCCCCCCCCCATGTCTGTGACCAGCTCCAGCCGATCCGCACCCCCCGCCTGGGCGGCGACCGCGTCCTCGGCATCCAGGGCGATCACCTCCAGGACTGCACGCGAAACCATCAGGACCCCTTCCCGTTTCCCCTGGCGACTACAGGTCTAGTCCAATATCAGGGTACGCCGCGAACCCGCAGGCCGCGAGGAGGGGCCCCGGCCAACCGAGGAGCCGTCGCAGTTGTCACGCGTAAATATTTGCCATACTGAAGGATTTCCGACATGTAACGGTGGGCATCGGCGGCCACCCCCATGGCCACATCCACAGGCCCGCCCCACCGGCCCCCACCCATACAGGCCGGGCAGGCCAGGCAGACCAGGCAGACCGGTTCACGCGTAGATGTTCAGCTCCTCCGCCGCCACCCCCGCCAGCTCGAACCGCGCCCCCCGCACCGACCGCCCCGAGTACAGCCGTACGAGCGTCGGGGCGTCGCCGATGAAACGGGCCGGCGGGCGCTGCCCGTCCGGCTCGCCGAGCAGCAGCGGCTCGTCCCGGTCGTCCAGGTCGGCGTGCAGCGCGACCTTGCCCTTCTCCCGGCTGATCCGGGCGAGCAGCGCGAGTGCCGACGGCAGCCCCACGCCGCCGTACGCGCCCGGCACGCCCAGCGCGTCCCGGACATCGCCCGCGTGCACCCACTCCCCCAGCCCGATCCCGTCGAGGATCCCGCCCGCCTTCGCGATCAGCGGCCCGGCCTCGGTCATCCCGCGCTCCAGCTGATCCACCACCTCCTGGTGGGACAAACCCGCCAGTTCCTCGATATCCCGCTGATTCGCGACCGGCGAGAACACGCCTTTCTCGTACCGGCTCTCCACCACCCGGTTCAGCACGGCCGCGCAGTGCGCCAGCACGTCCCTCACCGTCCAGTCCGGACACGCCTCCGTCCAGATCTCGAAATCGGCGTCCGCCCGGCCCCGCAGCAGCGGCACCAGCGCGTCCCGCTCGATGGTCAGCAACCGCCCCGGCAGCTCGGGGTCCCGTACGCCTGCGTCCATGTACTCATCAGTCATACGTCCCAACCTAGATGTCCGTGTACCACTCACGGGAGATGGGGGACAGCGCGCAGCAGGCCGCCGGAGGGCACGCGGGGCGGAACAATGCCCCCATGGCCGATCTCGACTCCCTCCGCGTCCGTTTCGCCGCCGCCCTGACCGGCGCCCGGGGCGACGGCGACGGACCCGATCCCCTGACGTATTCCGATCCCCTGACGTACCCCGATCCCCTCCCGTACGCCGATGACCTGCTCGCCCGCTGGCGGGAACCCCAGCGCCGCTATCACACGGCGACGCACCTCACGGCCGTGCTCGACCACGTGGACGGCCCGCTGGCGGGGCACGCCGCCGACCTGGACGTCGTACGGCTGGCGGTGTGGTTCCACGACGCCGTGTACCGGCCCGAGCGCGAGGAGAACGAGGAGCGGTCGGCCCGGCTCGCCGAACGGGCGCTGGCGGAGGCGGGGCTGGCGCCGGGCAAGGTCGCCGAGGTGGCCCGGCTGGTCCGGCTGACCGTGAGCCACGCGCCGGGCGACGACGACCCCGACGGGCAGGTCCTGTGCGACGCGGACCTCGCGATCCTGGCGGCGCCCCCGTCGGCGTACGCCGCGTACACGGCCGCCATCCGCGAGGAGTACGCCTTCGTCCCGCCGGACGACTTCCGCGCCGGCCGCACCGTCGTCCTCGTGCAACTCCTCTCCCTCCCGGCCCTCTTCCACACCCCGTACGGCCGGGAGCACTGGGAACGGACCGCGCGCTACAACATGGCCGCCGAGCTGGAAATGCTGTCGCCCGGCTGAGCGGCACCTTCTAGCCTGCCCCCATGGGAACTCAGGGTGGGGAACAGGCCGCCGAGCAGGTGCGGAACGCGGTCGCCGGGGCCGTCGCGGCGCTGGGGGCGGGGGTCGCGCTCGACTGGGGCGAGGTCCCGGCCTCGGGGCTGGACTGGAGCTGCCGCGAGACCGCCGAGCACATCGCCGGCGATCTGCTCGCCTACGCGAGCCAGTTGGCGGGCCGCGCGCAACACGCGTACGTCCCCTACGACCTCACCCTCGACGACCCCGCCGACAACACCGGCACCCTCCAGGTCATCGAGACGACCGGCGCGCTGCTGGCGGCGGCCGTGCGGACCGCGCCCCGCCACGCCCGCGCCTTCCACCCGTACCCCTTCCGCAGCGCGAACCGCGAGGGCTTCGCCGCGATGGGCGTCGCCGAGGTGCTGCTGCACACGTACGACATCACCACCGCCCTGGGGCTGCGCTACGAACCCGCCGCCGGGCACGCCGACTTCGTCCTGCGCACGCTCTTCCCGGACGCCCGGCCCGGCCCCGGCCCCTGGCCCACCCTGCTGTGGGCCACCGGTCGCGGCGCGCTGCCGGGCCGGGCCCCGGTCACCGCGTGGCGCTGGCACAACAACCTGGTCCTGCCCGCCGGACGGCTCACCCTGGAGGCGCTGACCCCCGCCTCCGCCGCCGACCTGGCCACGGGCGGCGACGGCGGCTTCACCTGGATCGAGGGCGGGCCCATGGACGGCACCCGGGTGGCCGCCGAACTGCTGCTGAAGGCGTACGCGGACGGGGTGCTGCGGCCTCGGTTCGGGGTCTTCGTGCTGGTCCGCCGTGAGGACGATCTCGCGATCGGGGGGCTGGGGTTCCACAGCGCCCCCGACGGCGACGGGCGGGTGGAGATCGGGTACGACCTGGTCGCGGCGGCGCGGGGGTACGGATACGCCACGGAGGCGCTGCGCGGGCTCGCCGGGTGGGCGCTGGCCCAGGACGACGTGCGGTGCCTGTTCGCCACCGTCGAGCCGGACAACGCCGCGTCCCGGGCGGTGCTGGCACGGGCCGGTTTCAGCCGGGTCGACGGGGGCGGGGAGCCGCTGCACGCGTATGAGCTGCGGGGGGATTCGGCGCCCGAGAGGCCCAAGGGTTCCGAGGGGTCCGAGGGGTCCGAGGGGTCCGAGGGGTCCGAGGGATAGGCGCCGGGCCCGGTCTCACCTGCCGGGCGGCGCTCCCCGCGTACGGCGTCTGCGCAGACCCGCACCCGTCAGCAGCCGGACCACCTCCCGGCTGCTCACCTCCAGGGCGCCCGCGCTCACCGCGTCCGGGTAGCGGTGGGACGGGAGGTCGTAGTGGTCGCGCTCGAAGGCGCGGGGCGGGACGCCGAGCCGCTGGGCGAAGAGGTGGAGTTCGTCGTACGAGGCGTCGCTGATCAGGTGGGACCACAGCCGGCCGTGGCCCGGCCAGGTCGGCGGGTCGATGTAGACGGTCACGGAGCCGGCGCCCCGCCGCCCGCCCCGATCCCGGCGCTCAGCGTGCCCAGCGCCGCGACCTTCACGCCCGCCTGGTGGCACACCCAGTGCGGGTCGGGGCCAAGCTCGGGTTCGATGTCCAGCGCGTGCGGATCGCCCGAACCGCAGACCGGGCACAGCGGCCAGCGCCCGTACCGGTCGAGCAGCGCGTCCTGCACGTCCTGGGCGATCAGCCCCGCGACGAACGCCGCCCCGTCCGGCCACTGCTCCACCCACCAGCGCCGCTCCACGACCGACTCCTCGACCAGCGAGACCACGTCCGCCTCGGCCACCTCGCCCGCGACCAGATCGGCGAGCACCAGCGCGCGAGCGGTGTGCAGCGCCTGCTCCAGGGGGCTGATGGGATGAGCGGGGGGATCGGGTGCCATACCCCTATTGTGCGCACTCTTGACCGGGACACCCGGCCGAAAATATCTTTCATGGGTGACCCGGAAAGTGAAGGAAATTTTCGGCGGTACGGCGACCCCGGCACCCGCCACACCCCCATCCGCGGCACCCCCGCTCACGGCACCCGCGGCACCGGCGGCACCCGCGCCTCCCGCACCTCCCGCACCCGCCGCCCTCGCCGCCAAGGTGCGCACCCTGATCCCCTCGATGACCCGCTCCATGCAGCGCGTCGCCGAAGCCGTCGCGGGCGACCCCGCGGGTTGTGCCGCCCTCACGGTCACCGGTCTCGCCGAACTCACCGGCACCAGCGAGGCGACCGTCGTCCGCACCGCCCGCCTCCTCGGCTACCCCGGGTACCGCGATCTGCGCCTCGCCCTCGCCGGTCTCGCCGCGCACCAGCAGTCCGGCCGCGCGCCCGCCATCACGACCGACATCGCGGTGGACGATCCCCTCGCCGATGTCGTCGCCAAGCTCGCCCATGACGAGCAGCAGACCCTCGCCGACACCGCCGCCGGGCTGGACACCGTACAGCTCGGCGCCGCCGTCACCGCCGCCGCGGCGGCCCGCCGCATCGATGTCTACGGCATCGGGGCGTCCGGTCTCGTCGCCCAGGACCTCACCCAGAAGCTGCTGCGGATAGGGCTCATAGCCCACGCCCACTCCGACCCCCATCTCGCCGTCACCAACGCCGTCCAGCTACGCACCGGCGATGCCGCCATCGCCATCACCCACTCCGGGTCCACCGGGGACGTCATCGAGCCACTGCGGGTCGCCTTCGAACGGGGGGCCACCACCGTGGCGATCACCGGGCGGCCGGACGGGCCGGTCACGCAGTACGCCGACCATGTGCTGACCACGTCCACGGCCCGCGAGAGCGAACTGCGCCCCGCGGCCATGTCGTCCCGGACCAGTCAGCTCCTGGTGGTGGACTGCCTGTTCGTGGGGGTGGCCCAGCGGACGTACGACAGCGCGGGACCCGCACTGTCAGCGTCGTACGAGGCCCTCGCCCACCGGCATCGGAGTTAGACCGACGGGACCATCGGGTCGCAGGACTCGACTGATCGCGCCCACGCGGCGGAGCCGCGTATCCACACGTCCCCACACCCTCTGACCCATCCGACAAATCCCCTAAATCCTCCTAAAATCGAAACCCTCAGTCCCTCCTGGAAAGAGCCGTCTGGATTCATGACCTCCACCTCCGAGCCCCGGGACATCCGCACCGAGCTGGAACAGCTGACCACCGAAGCCTTCCGGCCCGAGCTGGCGGACATCGACCGGCTCTCCACCCTCGACCTCGCCACGCTCATGAACCGGGAGGACTCCGGCGTCCCCGGAGCCGTCGCCCGCGCCCTGCCCGCCATCGCCGCCGCCATCGACGCCATCGCCGCCCGGATGGCCCGGGGCGGGCGGCTGATCTACGCGGGCGCCGGGACCGCCGGGCGGCTCGGCGTGCTCGACGCCTCCGAGTGCCCGCCCACCTTCAACACCGACCCCGCCCAGGTCGTCGGGCTGATCGCGGGCGGCCCCGGCGCCATGGTGACCTCCGTCGAGGGCGCCGAGGACTCCCCCCAACTGGCCCGCGCCGACCTGGACGCCCTGGCGCTGACCGGCGACGACACGGTGGTCGGCATCTCCGCGTCCGGCCGTACGCCGTACGCCCTCGGCGCGGTCGCCCACGCCCGTGCGCTGGGCGCGCTGACCGTCGGGCTGGCCTGCAATCCGCACAGCGCGCTGGCCGCCGCCGCCGAGCACGGCATCGAGGTGGTCGTCGGGCCCGAACTGCTCACCGGGTCCACCCGGCTGAAGGCGGGCACCGCCCAGAAGCTGGTCCTCAACATGCTCTCGACGATCACGATGATCCGGCTCGGCAAGACCTACGGGAACCTGATGGTCGACGTCCGCGCCTCCAACGAGAAGCTGCGCGCCCGCTCCCGCCGGATCGTCGCCCTCGCCACGGGCGCCGCCGACGACGAGATCGAAGCGGCCCTCGCGGCCACCGACGGCGAGGTCAAGAACGCCGTCCTGACCCTGCTGGCCGGGGTCGACGGACCCACCGCCGCCCGCCTTCTGGAGGAGTCCCGCGGCCATCTGCGCGCCGCGCTCGCCGCCGCGCCCCACTGACCCGCACGCTCGGGGACGTGCGCACCGAACCCTCCAGCCCCGAACCCCCCGGCCCCACCACTCCCACCGACACCCCCGCCCCCACCACCATCGCCGCCGCCCTCCTCCCCCTGGTCGGCGGCCCCGCGAACGTCACCTCCGTCGCCCACTGCATGACCCGTCTGCGCCTCGGCCTCGCCGACCCGGGGCTGGTCGACGAGGCGGCACTGCGGGCCGTACCGGGCGTGCTCGGGACGGTCGCCGACGACACGTACCAGATCGTGCTGGGACCGGGCACGGTGGCGCGGGTGACCCGGGAGTTCGAGGAACTGCTGAACGCGGAGCCGTCAGCGCCCCCGGCCGGGGAACTCGCCGCGAAGGGCGAGGAACTGCGCGCCGAGCAAAGGCGACGCAACGCCACCCCGGCCAAGACCGTCCTGCGCCGCGTCGCCAACATCTTCGTCCCCCTCATCCCGGCCCTCATCGGCTGCGGCATCCTCGCCGGGGTCAACGGGCTGCTGCTCAACGCCGGCTGGCTGCCCGGCGTGACCCCGGCGCTCGCCGCCATCGCCGCCGCGTTCATGGCGCTGATCGCGGTGTTCGTCGGCTACAACACGGCGAAGGAGTTCGGCGGCACCCCGATCCTCGGCGGCGCGGTCGCGGCCGTCGTCGTCTATCCCGGCGTCGCCCAGGTGACCGCCTTCGGTGTCGCCCTCTCCCCCGGCCAGGGCGGCGTCCTCGGCGCACTCGCGGCGGCGTTGCTGGGGACGTACGTCGAGAAGTGGTGCCGGGGCCGGGTCCCGGCCGCCCTGGACGTGCTGGTCACCCCCACCCTCACCGTGCTGGTGGCGGGCCTGGCCACGCTGTACGGGCTGATGTACGCCGCCGGGGCCGTCTCCGCCGCCATCGGCACCGCCGCCGACTGGCTGCTGACCACCACCGGCGCCCTCGCGGGCCTGGTCCTGGGCGGGCTGTTCCTGCCGCTGGTGATGCTGGGCCTGCACCAGGCCCTGATCCCGATCCACGCCACCCTGATCGAACAGCAGGGCTACACCGTGCTGCTGCCGATCCTGGCGATGGCGGGCGCGGGCCAGGTGGGCGCGGCGGCGGCCGTCTACGTCCGGCTGCGGCAGCACACCGCACTGCGTACGACGATCAGGTCCGCGCTCCCGGCGGGCCTGCTGGGCGTCGGCGAACCGCTCATCTACGGCGTCTCCCTCCCCCTGGGCCGCCCGTTCCTGACCGCGTGCGTGGGCGGGGCGGCGGGCGGGGCCTTCATCGGGGTGTTCGCGATGCTCGGCGTACGGGTCGGCGCGACGGCGATCGGCCCGTCCGGCTGGGCCCTGTTCCCCCTGCTGGCCGGCAACCGGGGCCTGGGCCTGACGGCGGCGGTGTACGCGGGCGGCCTCCTCACCGGCTACGCGGCGGGCTTCCTCACGACGTACACCTTCGGCCTCCGCCACACCCCCCTGAGCCCACCACCGTCCCCCGACACAGGAATCTGAGCCCACCTCCACCCCCGGCGCAAGAAACCGAGTCCACCTCCGCCCCCGGCACACGAAACAGAACCCGCCCCCACCCCACACCACCCCACCGAACACCTCTCCACCCCGCGCCGTACGACACTGGAGCCATGAACCACGCCCAACTCACCGCCGTGGGCCGAGCCCTCCGGGTCCTCGGCGAGCACGGGGACGCCCTGAGCGGGACCACCCCGGACGCCAAGCTGCACGAGATCCGCGCCGATCTGCGCCGCGCGGCCGATCTGCTGGAGGACAGCGTCGGTACGGCGGCGCCCACCACCCGGTGCGCCGAGCATCCGGGCGGCCCGGTCGACGAGAGCGCCCCCGACCTGTGCCTGCTGTGCGAGACCCGGCGCCGCACGGCCCGCCGGGCGGAGTACAACGGCCCGGCGGGACCGGGCGGCCCGGCCACCGCCGCGCCCTCCCGCTACGGGGTGAGCGGCGACCGGCCGCAGCCCCAGCAGCGCTGGCTGCCGGAGCTGTGGAACGGCCAGGAGTGGCAGCTGTGCGGCACCCCGCGCCGCGACCGCCACGAGGCCGAGCTGTACCTCGCCGCCCAGCGCCGCGGCTCCCGCCCGGCGATGGCCTACCGCCTGGTCCACGAGTTCACCGACTACGAGGTGCTACGGGTGTGGGGAACGCCGGTCCGCACGGACATCGAGCCGATGGGCAACCTGTAGCCCCCGATCACCCCTTGCCGCCGCCGGCCACCTTCACCGCACCCTCCACGTCCCCGTCCACATCCCCGCCTACATCCCCGCCTGCATCCACGTTGCCGGACGACTCCCGGAGAGTCGGCCCGTCCTCGCCCGCGATCCGCTGCCGCGGAATGAACGAGGCGACGAGGAACGCGACCAGCGCCGCCCCCGCGCCCACCATCAGGACCGTGCGGAAGGCGTCCCGCGAGGGCAGCACGACCGGCCCGAAGGTGATCGTCATCTGGGCCAGGACAACCCCGGCGACGGCGCTCGCGAGCGACGTGCCGATGGACCGCATCAGCGTGTTGAGGCTGCTCGCGGCGGCCGACTGCGACGCCGGTACCGCCCCCATGATCAGCATGGGCATCGAGCCGAACGCGAACCCGATGCCGGCGCCGATGACACAGGAGACCAGGACGAAGTGCCAGACCTGGTCCATGAGGGCGAGGTTGATGCCGTAGCCGACGGCGACGATCAGCACGCCGATCATCAGCGTGGTCTTGGGCCCCCTGGCCTTGGAGACGGCGGCCGAGAGGGGCGCGCTGGCCATCATCACCAGCCCGGAGGGGGCCATCACCAGACCGGCGGCGAGCATCGACTGCCCGAGGCCGTAGCCGGTCTCGGTGGGCATTTGCAGGATCTGCGGGATGACCAGCGACATCGCGAACATCGCGAAGCCGACGGCGACCGAGGCCAGGTTGGTCACCAGCACCTGACGGCGGACGGTCGAGCGCAGATCGACCAGCGGTTCAGCGGTCCGCAGCTCCCACCGGCCCCACAGCACCAGCACCACGACGGCGACGACGAACAGCCCGAGCGTGGTGGAGCTGGTCCAGCCCCAGTCGGCGCCCTTGGAGATGCCGAGCAGCAGACAGCTCAGCCCGATGGCCATCCCGATGCCACCGACCAGGTCGAACCGCCCGCCACCGCGTACCGGCGACTCCGGCACCAGCGCCAGCACCAGGCCCAGGGCGATCGCACCCATCGCGGCGGAGGCCCAGAAGAGCAGATGCCAGTCGAAGTTGTCGGCGATCAGGGCGGCGGCGGGCAGTCCGAAGGCGCCGCCGACGCCGAGGGAGGCACTCATCAGGGCGGTGGCGGAACCGAGCCGCTCGGGCGGCAGTTCGTCGCGCATGATGCTGAGGCCGAGCGGGATGACACCGGCGGCGATGCCCTGGAGCGCCCGTCCGACGATCATCGGCGCCAGCGTGTCACTGAGCGCGGCGATGACCGCGCCGGCCACCAGCGTCGCGAGGCTCACCAGCAGCATCCGCCGCTTGCCGTACATGTCCCCGAGCCGCCCCATCACCGGCGTGGCCACCGCGGCGGCGAGCAGCGTGGCGGTGACCACCCAGGCGGTGTCGGACGCGGGCGCGTCCAGCAGCCGCGGCAGCTCGGGGATGATCGGAATGACCAGCGTCTGCAACAGCGACACGACGATCCCGCTGAAGGCCAGCACCGCCACCACGGCACCACTGCGCGGCGGCGCCGCTCCCCCGGTCACGGCGGCGGTTACAGGGGCATCGGGCATGGCGGGGCCTCCGTCGAACAGCACAAAGTGATTGACCGAGGCAACGATATGTGAATTGATTGAGTTACTCAAGAAATACTGGTCAGGGTCAGCGCATCCGGCCCCGCGCGTCGATGAAGTCCATCACCTGGTCCTCGTCCCGCTCGGACAGCGTCTCGTGGGCGCGCGGATCACGGGCGTGCAGGGTGTGGAACAGCGGCCCCGCGGCCCCGCCCACATCGATCACGGACGCGGAGGCACCGCGCACGATCCGCTCGGTGTTCCAGTCGGCGGTGAGGTCGACGCGGTTGACCACGGCCGGGCAGACCCAGACCGGGACGGAGGCGAGCAGCCCGAGGAGCTGGAGATGGAAGTGCCCGGTCAGCACCGCCCGTACGTCACTGCCGTGCAGCACCTCGCCCAGCGCCCGCGGATTGCGCAGCCCGAAGGTCCGCTGTATGTCCACGTCCATGGCGATCGGCGGG
The DNA here is from genome assembly GCF_042749375.1 of Streptomyces sp. NPDC059477. Classification (NCBI taxonomy): domain Bacteria; kingdom Bacillati; phylum Actinomycetota; class Actinomycetes; order Kitasatosporales; family Streptomycetaceae; genus Streptomyces; species Streptomyces sp. NPDC059477. Next base: position 70,096 of record NZ_JBHYUG010000010.1, read on the forward strand.
TGATGGAAGGCGAGGATCGTGCCCCGCTGGGCGCTGGTGCGCAGCAGGTCGTGCAACCAGTCCAGTTGGGCGTCGCTCAGCCCGCCGTACACCTCGCCGGGCACCAGCGAGTCCATCGTGATGAACCGGTACCCCCGCACCACGCTCACCGCCGCCCGCTCCCCCTCGGCGGAGGAGAGCACCGTTCGGGCGAGGTCCGAGCCGTCGACCGCCAGATGCCCACTGCCGAGCACCTTGCCGAACGCCGCACGGTCGTCATGGTTGCCCGTGGTGAAGAACAGCGGCACCCGCATCCGGGCCGCGAACTCCCCCAGCAACTCCCGCGCGATCGCGTACGACTCCACCGCCCCGTCGTCCGCGATGTCCCCGGTGACCACGATCGCGTCGACATCACGCTGATGCCGCAGCTCACCCAGCATCAGCCGCAACGATTCGGTGGGGTCGACGCCGTGCCGGTCGGGTCCGGCGGTCCGCTCGATATGAGTGTCGGACAGTTGGAGAATCCGCATAGGCGGCACGCTAGCGCCCCACCCACTCCCCCGTGCGGCGTACGAACAGAAAGATCCCCCCTCCGGGGAGTCCGGAACGCCTGAGGAAGGGCGTGAGGCCGAGGCTCTTCACCTGAAAAGGGCGGGCGGCCGAGGCTCTTCACCTGAAAAAGGGGCCTGGGGCTGAGGCTTTTCAGGGGCGCGGGGGGAACTGCGCGACCAGTCCCCACCGAACCCGCAGCCGCCCCCACGACCCAAGCCCCCCACCACGACGCGCCCCCTCCCCAAAAAACGCCCGAGGGCGACACCCCCGGAACCCCCGGAGGGTGTCGCCCTCGAACCATAAGGACGCAGATCGAGCAACCCCGATCAGAAGTCCATGTCACCGCCCGGCATACCGCCACCGGCAGGCGCGGCGGCCTTCTCCGGCTTGTCGGCGATGACAGCCTCGGTGGTGAGGAACAGCGCGGCGATCGACGCGGCGTTCTGGAGCGCCGAGCGCGTCACCTTCGCCGGGTCGATGATCCCCTCGGCGATCATGTCCACGTACTCACCGGTCGCGGCGTTCAGACCGTGACCCGGGGTGAGGTTGCGGACCTTCTCCACCACGACGCCGCCCTCAAGGCCGGCGTTGATGGAGATCTGCTTCAGCGGAGCCTCAAGGGCGAGCTTCACGGCGGCGGCACCCGTCGCCTCGTCACCCTCCAGCTCCAGCTTCTCGAAGACCGAGGAAGCCTGGAGCAGCGCCACGCCACCACCGGCGACGATGCCCTCCTCGACGGCCGCCTTGGCGTTGCGCACGGCGTCCTCGATGCGGTGCTTGCGCTCCTTCAGCTCCACCTCGGTCGCGGCACCGGCCTTGATGACGGCCACGCCGCCCGCGAGCTTCGCCAGGCGCTCCTGGAGCTTCTCGCGGTCGTAGTCGGAGTCGCTGTTCTCGATCTCGGCGCGGATCTGGTTGACCCGGCCGGCGACCTGGTCCGAGGACCCGGCGCCGTCGACGATGGTGGTCTCGTCCTTGGTGATGACGACCTTGCGGGCACGGCCCAGGAGGTCCAGGGTCGTGTTCTCCAGCTTGAGGCCGACCTCCTCGGAGATCACCTCGCCGCCGGTGAGGATCGCGATGTCGTTCAGCATCGCCTTGCGGCGGTCGCCGAAGCCCGGGGCCTTGACCGCGACGGACTTGAAGGTGCCGCGGATCTTGTTGACGACCAGGGTCGACAGGGCCTCGCCCTCGACGTCCTCGGCGATGATCAGCAGCGGCTTGCCCGACTGCATGACCTTCTCCAGGAGCGGGAGCAGGTCCTTGACGTTGGAGATCTTGGAGTTCGCGATGAGGATGTACGGGTCCTCAAGCGACGCCTCCATGCGCTCCATGTCGGTGGCGAAGTAGGCGGAGATGTAACCCTTGTCGAAGCGCATGCCCTCCGTCAGCTCAAGCTCCAGCCCGAAGGTCTGGGACTCCTCGACGGTGATGACGCCTTCCTTGCCGACCTTGTCCATCGCCTCGGCGATCAGCTCGCCGATCTGGGTGTCGGCGGCGGAGATGGAGGCCGTGGAGGCGATCTGCTCCTTGGTCTCGACCTCCTTCGCCTGGTCGAGCAGCGCGCCGGAGACGGCCTCGACGGCCTTCTCGATACCACGCTTGAGAGCCATCGGGTTGGCGCCCGCGGCGACGTTCCGCAGGCCCTCCTTGACCAGGGCCTGAGCCAGGACGGTGGCCGTCGTCGTACCGTCACCGGCGACGTCGTCCGTCTTCTTGGCTACTTCCTTGACCAGCTCGGCGCCGATCTTCTCGTACGGGTCTTCGAGCTCGATCTCCTTGGCGATGGAGACACCATCGTTGGTGATCGTGGGGGCGCCCCACTTCTTCTCAAGGACGACGTTGCGGCCCTTGGGGCCGAGGGTGACCTTGACGGCGTCGGCGAGCTGGTTCATACCGCGCTCAAGGCCGCGCCGCGCCTCCTCGTCGAACGCGATGATCTTGGCCATGTGAAGTGGTCCCTCCAGGACTGGGGGTGATTCTTCGGACCGCGCCCGCGCCCGCGACGGACGGCTCGCTCACCTCGTGGATCCTTGCCCCACCCGGCTTGCGGCCTCACCGACCCGGTCCTTCGTTGTCACTCTCACCTTCAGAGTGCTAACGCCAATGATTAGCACTCGCCCCTGGAGAGTGCAAGCGCCCGCCGCGATCCGCCGGGCGCGCGGAGGCGCCCCGAGGGGGCGCCGAGGGAGCATCGGGAGTGCCTTGAGGGGGCATGCGGAAGGGGCCGCCCCCCCCGGGTGGGGGGGCGGGCGGGCCCAGAAAATGTGAGGGGGGGTGGGGGGACCAATCCGGCGGGGGGGGCCTCGGGGCCCGGGCGATAACGAAAC
>NZ_JBHYUG010000010.1:72966-93147 GCF_042749375.1 Streptomyces sp. NPDC059477
CTTGCGGGGGCTTGGGGACGGGCCCGCACCCAGTGGATGCGGGCCCTTCCCTAGCAAGAAATGTTCAGGCGGTGACGCGAACCATATCGGCCTGCGGGCCCTTCTGGCCCTGCGAGATCTCGAACTCGACCCGCTGGCCCTCTTCCAGGGTGCGGTATCCGTCCATCTGAATCGCGCTGTAGTGGACGAAGACGTCCGCACCACCGTCGACCGCGATGAAGCCGTACCCCTTCTCCGCGTTGAACCACTTGACGGTGCCCTGAGCCATGCCTAACTCCCCTATTACTGGCCCTTGCACAGATCCACACTTCGCGGACCCGGGTCAGACCTCACCCCCCGATCGGTGGGGGCGTGCGCCGGAACGCGTCGACCGCGGCCGAATGTATCTGCCCAACTGCTGTCTGCAACAGGTCAATCGGACGAGAAATCCGGGCAGGACCGGTCGGTAATTTCTGGAGAATTCCACAGACTCCGGGGCAAGTCGGGCCCGACAAAGAGAACGAAAGACGCAAAGGAAGCTCACACTTTGGCTACTTCTCATCGCTGCTTCGGAACGCGAACGGCAGCGGTTCCCCAACTCTACCCTGCTTAACCATGCAGAATTGCCCCCTCCGTTTCTCTCACGGAGAGGGCAATTCGACGAACGGTGGGTGACTCAGCAGCCGCCGGCCACGGCCGGGATGATCGACACCCCGGCCCCGTCGGGCGTGGCCGTCTCCAGCCCCTGCTCGAAGCGCACATCATCATCATTGACGTACACGTTCACGAACCGCCGCAGCTTACCCTGGTCATCCAGCACCCGGGCGGCGATCCCGGCATGCTTCTTCTCCAGATCCGCGATGACCTCACCAAGATTCCCCCCTTCAGCGGCAACCTCGGCCTGCCCACCCGTGTAGGTCCGCAGAATGGTCGGGATACGAACGGTAACGCTCACTTTGAACCTCCGGTCAGCTGACGCCCTCAAGGGGCGCGGGGCGCTATCGATATGCGGCTTCCGCCGCGCGGGCGCGACCAGCCCCAACCGGCCCGCAGACAAATCCAATGGGACGGGGTCCTAGACCAGACCGGCGTCCCGGAACGACTCCAGACTGGGCCGAATGGTCGCCGTCAACCCGGTGTCCGCGACCGCGTCCAACGTCTTCAGCCCATCCCCGGTATTGAGAACGACGGTGGTCAGCGAAGGATCGAGCACCCCGCTCTCCACCAGCTTCTTGGTGACCCCTACGGTCACCCCCCCGGCGGTCTCCGCGAAAATCCCCTCCGTACGCGCGAGCAACCGAATCGCGTCGACGACCTGCTCGTCGTTCACATCCTCCACCGCCCCGCCCGTACGCCGCGCGATGTCGAGCACGTACGGCCCGTCCGCCGGGTTGCCGATGGCCAGCGACTTGGCGATGGTGTTCGGCTTCTGCGGGCGCACCACGTCGTGGCCGCCCTTGAAGGCGGCGGAGACCGGCGAGCAGCCCTCGGCCTGGGCGCCGAAGATCTTGTAGGGCCTGTCCTCGACCAGCCCGAGCTTGATCAGCTCCTGGAGCCCCTTGTCGATCTTGGTGAGCTGGGAGCCGGAGGCGATCGGCACCACGATCTGGTCGGGCAGCCGCCAGCCGAGCTGCTCGCAGATCTCGTACGCCAGGGTCTTGGACCCCTCCGCGTAGTACGGCCGCAGATTGACGTTGACGAAGCCCCAGCCCTCGCCGGCCGGGTCGCCGATCAGCTCGGAGCAGAAACGGTTCACGTCGTCGTAGTTGCCCTCGATGCCGACCAGCTCGCCGCCGTAGACCGCGGCCATGACGATCTTGCCCTGCTCCAGGTCGTGCGGGATGAAGACGCAGGAGCGCAGGCCCGCGCGGGCGGCGGCGGCGCCGACCGCGCCGGCCAGGTTGCCGGTGGAGGAGCAGGACAGGGTGGTGAAGCCGAAGGCGCGGGCGGCCTCCAGGGCCTGGGCGACGACCCGGTCCTTGAAGGAGTGGGTGGGGTTGCCGGAGTCGTCCTTGACGTACAGGCCGCCGGTGATGCCCAGCTCACGGGCCAGGTTGTCGGCCTGGACGAGCTTGGTCCAGCCGGGGTTCAGGTTGGGCTTGTCGGCCACGTCCGCGGGGACGGGCAGCAGCGGCGCGTAGCGCCAGATGTTCGCGGGGCCCGCTGCGATCCGCTTGCGCAGTTCCTCGGTGTCGTAGGCCGAGAAGTCGTAGGCGATCTCCAGCGGGCCGAAACACTCCTCGCAGGCGAAGAGCGGGCCGAGCGGGACGCGGTGGCCGCATTCGCGGCAGGAGAGCGCGGCGGCGGGTCCGAGATCGATGGTGGAATTGCCGGTCTTCGCGACAGTCTGCACAGCCATGTGAGGCGAGGCCCTTTCTCCTCATCTTCCCCACGACGCATTTCGTCGTGAGACGGATTTGGCACCTTCCCTAGCCGGGAGCCTCGCGGTGACGATCGTCAGCGATCGGTTACGAGACCGGCTGGAGGGTTGCCGGGGCTTCATCGGGCCGTTTCCCTCTGCCCCTCTGGATGAGCAATATGCGGTTGTTCCTGCGGTTATATGTTCGGTTGTGTGCGCCGCGGACCCCCGACATGCGATGGTCATCAGCGTTGTTCAAGACTGTAACCGAAGGCCAGGACAGTTGAGATAGTCGTCCGTACCGCGAGATGGATCACACCGCCGGTGAGGCGCCGGTGACCTGGGGATCTATCGCGTGCGAGCCCAACAGTGAGGAGCCGCGGACCGTGCTGGAAGAAGTCGAGCGCTGGCTCGGGACCCACACCTGGTCCCTGACCGACCGCCCGCTGCACCGCATCCTGGCCGCCAAGCGCAGCACCGGCCAGTCGGTCAGCGTGGTGCTGCCCGCGCTGAACGAGGAGGAGACCGTCGGCGACATCGTCGCGGTGATCCGCCACGACCTGATGGACCAGGTGCCGCTCGTCGACGAGATCGTCGTCGTGGACTCCGGCTCCACCGACCGCACCGCCGAGGTGGCCGCCGCCGCGGGCGCCCGGGTGGTGCACCGCGACGAGATCCTGCCGCGGCTGCCGGCCGTCCCCGGCAAGGGCGAGGTGCTGTGGCGCTCGCTGCTGGTCACGAGCGGTGACATCGTCTGCTTCATCGACGCCGACCTCAAGGAGTTCTCCTCGGACTTCGTGTCCGGCATCGTCGGCCCGCTGCTCACCGAGCCCGGGATCGACCTCGTCAAGGGCATGTACGACCGTCCGCTGGCCGGCGCGGCCGGGCAGGGCGGCCGGGTCACCGAGCTGATGGCCCGCCCGCTGCTGAATCTGCACTGGCCCCAGCTGGCCGGTTTCGTGCAGCCGCTCGGCGGCGAGTACGCGGCCCGCCGCTCCCTGCTGGAACAGCTGCCCTTCCCCGTCGGGTACGGCGTCGAGCTGGGCATGCTGGTGGACTCCCTGCATCTCGTCGGCCTCGACGCGCTCGCCCAGGTCGATGTGGGGGTGCGCAAGCACCGGCACCAGGACGGGCAGGCGCTCGGCCGGATGGCCGCCGCGATCTACCGCACCGCGCAGCTGCGGCTGGCCCGCGGGCAGCTGGTCCGGCCCTCGATCACCCAGTTCGAGCGCGGTGAGGAGGGCTTCGAGCCGCGGACGTACTCCGTGGACACCGAGGAGCGACCGCCGATGGCGGAGATCTCCGAGTACGCGTCCCGCAAGGTCGCGTGAGGCCGCGGGTGACGCTGTATACGGCGGGCGTGTGGCAGAACCGTACGTTTGAGCGTTTACGGCTCGGGCTAGGTTGAGGCGTATGGCTGCAACCTTCGGCGCTGCGCGGGTCCTGGTCGCCTCCAACCGCGGGCCCGTCTCCTACGAGCAACGCGACGACGGCACGCTGCACGCGAAACGCGGGGGTGGCGGGCTGGTCTCCGGGCTGTCGGCGATCGGCCCCGAGGCGGACGCCCTGTGGGTGTGCTCGGTGCTCGGCGACGGCGACCGCGAGGCCGTGCGGCGCGGGGTCGGCGAGCCGGGCGTACGGATGCTGGACATCCCGGCGGACGTGCACGCCGACGCGTACAACGGCATCGCCAACTCGGTGCTGTGGTTCGTCCACCACATGCTGTACCAGACCCCGCTGGAGCCGGTCTTCGACGCGGAGTTCCGGCGCCAGTGGGCGTCGTACGAGAGCTACAACCGCGCCTTCGCCGAGGCGCTGGCGGCGGAGGCGGCGCAGGGGGCGGCGGTCCTGGTCCAGGACTACCACCTGACGCTGGTCCCCGGGCTGCTCCGCGAACTCCGCCCCGACCTGCTCATCAGCCACTTCTCCCACACGCCGTGGGCGCCGCCGGAGTACTTCCGGATGCTGCCGGACGACATCGCCGCGCAGGTGCTGCGCGGGATGCTGGGCGCGGACCGGCTGGGCTTTCTCACCCGGCGCTGGGCGGACGCCTTCACGGCGTGCTGCGAGGCGTTCACGGGCGGGCTCGGGGACACCGAGGTGGGGGTGCACGGTCTGGGCGCCGACGGGGACTTTTTGCGGCGGCGCTCGCACGACGACGACGTGGTGCGGCGGATGGCGGTGCTGCGGGAGGAGATCGGCGCGGGGCGCCGGGCGATCGTCCGGGTGGACCGGACCGAGCTGTCCAAGAACATCGTGCGGGGGCTGCTGGCGTACCGGCAGCTCCTCGACGACCACCCGGAGTGGCGTGAGCGGGTGGTCCACGTGGCGTTCGCGTACCCGTCCCGGCAGGATCTCGCGGTGTACCGGGACTACATGGCCGAGGTGCGGCGGCTGGCCGGGGAGATCAACGCGGGGTACGGCACGGCGGGGTGGACGCCGGTCGTGCTCCACCTTGAGGACGACTTCGCGCGCTCCCTCGCGGCGTACCGGCTCGCCGACGTGGCCCTCGTCAACCCCATCCGCGACGGCATGAACCTGGTCGCCAAGGAGGTGCCGGTCGTCTCCGACGAGGGGTGCGTGCTGGTGCTGTCGCGGGAGGCGGGGGCGTGGGAGGAGCTGGGGGAGGACGCGGTGGGGGTGAACCCGTACGACGTGTGCGGGACCGCTGCCGCGTTGCATGCGGGGCTGGTGATGAGCGCGGGTGAGCGGGCCGAGCGCACGAAGCGGCTGGCTGCCGCCGGCACCGCGTTGCCTCCGGCCCGCTGGTTCCTGGACCAGCTGGAGGCCCTCCGGGCGGGTGCCTGAGGGTGGGCGGCGGGGTGCGGGTGCGGGTGCGTGGCGGCTGGTCGCGCAGTTCCCCGCGCCCCTGAGGGGGGCGGAGGATACGTAGTCGGGTGCGGGTGCGTGGTGGCTGAGCGCGCAGTTCCCCGCGCCCCTGAGAGGGTTGGGGTGGAGGGCACTCGTGGGGGGGCCGCGATGTCCTTGGCGGGTAAGCGGAGGTCAGCCGTGACGCCCCAGGGGCGCGGGGAACTGCGCGACCAGCCACCCACCCGCCCGCACCCGGCCAAGCACCTCCGCCACCCCCCACACACAACAGCCCCCTCACCCGCGAAACCCGCTCCACCCCAACCCCTTAGGGGCGCGGGGAACTGCGCGACCAGCCACCCACCGGCCCGCACCCGGGCAGTCACCTCCGGCACCCCCCACAACAGCCGCCCCCACCGCGCTCAGCGGAGCGACCCCGCCGCCGCCGACAGCAACCGGACCACCCCCGCCGGACCATCCACCACCACATCCGCCCGTTCCCGCAGTTCCGGGACCTCGTCGCTGCCGCTGCACACCAGCAGGCCCGGGGTGCCCGAGGCGCGGAGGGACTCCACCGCGGCGTACGCCGGGAGGTCGCCCAGGTCGTCGCCGGCGTAGAGCACGCACTCGGCGCCCACCTCACGGACGTACTCGCGCAGGGCCACGCCCTTGTCCACGCCCGGCGGACGCAGTTCGAGGACGTACCGGCCGGGCTCGACGATCAGGGCGTGGCGGGTCGCGAGGTCGGTCAGCGGGGCGCGCAGGGCCTCGAAGGCCGACTGGGGGGCCACCGCGCGCCGGGTGTGGACCGCCACGGCACGGCCCTTGTCCTCGATCCACGCGCCCTCGGCCGACGAGCCCGCCGCCGCCAGCACGCCCGGCAGTTCCGCCCGCACGGCCGCGATCCCCGCCGGCGGCTCCGGCGCCGTCAGTTTCCCGCTCGCCGCGTCCCACCGCTCCGCCCCGTACTGCCCGAGCACCACGAGGTGCTCCAGCCCCGCGACCCCGCCGAAACCCCCGTACCGCACCGCCACCTCCGCCGGGCGTCCGGTGATCACCGCGATGGAGGCGACCTTCGGGGCGAGGGCCGTGAGGGCGCGGACCGCGTCCGGGTGGGCGCGGGCCCGCTCCGGGTCGGGGACGATCGGCGCCAGCGTGCCGTCGAAGTCGAGGGCGATCACCGAGGACCGCGGCTTCGCCAGCAGCGTGTCGAGACCGAGCCGCCCTGCCTCGGTCACCGGCGTCGGAAGATGGTTCGCGTCACTCTCGTGGCTGCCCATGCCCCGAGCCTATCCACGCCCCCGGCACCCGCCCACACCTCACCGCTCGCCGCGCCGCGCCTGGCGCACCCGTCTGAGCCGGTTGACCGTCACCGGGTCGTGCTCCAGGGCTCCGGGGTCGTCCAGGAGGGCGTTGAGGAGCTGGTAGTAGCGGACCGGGGCCAGGCCCAGTTCCTCGCGGATCGCCCGCTCCTTCGCGCCCGGCCCGGGAAAGCCCCGGCGCTCCAGCGCGAGGATGCCCCGCTCCCGGCTGCCCAGAGAGTCAGGAGGGTCCGGAGCATCCCTGGGGGCCGGCGCGTCCCGTTCCCGATCCATGTCCACAACCGTAGCCGCCCCCACTGACACACACCCCCGCCTACCCGGCCGCCGTCCCGCTCTCCGCCCGCATCGCCGTCGCCTGCAACTCACCGAGGACCACCGACGGGCTGCCGTCCGGGGTCGCCGTGGTGCCGATGGTCTTCTTGACCTCGGCGCTGACCGTCGCCCAGGACGTGCGGCTGACCGGGTACAGCTCGGACAGGGGCAGTTCGTCGAGGAAGGGCTTGAGGTCGGCGTCCTCCTCGGCCGCGGTCATGACCTCGGAGGCGGAGTCGGTCACCGGCAGCAGGTCGTAGCGGCGCGAGAAGTCGAGGACGTTGCGCTCGCTGTACACGAAGTTGAGGAACTCGCCGATCTGGTCCCGGTGGCCGTTCTCCTTGAAGGCCATCATCCAGTCGGCGACGCCCATGATGGCCTCGCTCTCGCCGTCGGCGCCGGGCATCGGCACCATGCCGAACTCGACGCCCCGGTCGGTGGCCATCTTCATCAGGGAGGGGTGCCCGTTGAGCATCCCGACCTCGCCGGCGGCGAACGCCTCGAAGGCGTCCGCGCGGTTGAGTTCGCCGGGCGGGACGGGCCCGGTCAGGCCCTCGCCGACGAGTTCGTCCCGCAGCCAGGTGAACGTCTCGACGTTCTCGGTGGAGTCGATGGCGTAGGAGCCGTTGGTGTCGACATAGCCGCCGCCCCCGCTGAGCAGCCACTGGAGGGTCTCGGCCTGGGCCTCCTCCGCGCCGAGCGGCAGCGCGTACGGGGTGCTGACGCCCTCGTCCTTCAGCTGCCGGGCGTTCTCGGCGAGTTCCTCCCAGGTGCTGGGCGCGGTGATGCCGGCCTGCTCGAAGAGGGTCTTGTTGTAGAAGAGCAGCCGCGTGGAGGCCGCGAACGGCATGCCGTACTGCACCCCGTGGACCTGCCCGGCGATGGCCAACTGGTCGGCGAAGTCCGCCTGGACGGGTATGGAGAGCAGATCCCCGGCCCGGTACAGCAGATCCTGGTCGGCGTAGTCGGCGTAGGCACCGATCTGGGCCAGGTCGGGCGGGGTGCCGGCGTCGACCAGTGCCTTGACCTCGCGGTCGACGTCGTTCCAGGAGTACACACGGACGTCGACCGTCACATCGGGGTGGTCGGCCTCGTAGCGCTGGACCAGGTCCGCCCAGTACTCCTCGGAGCCGTTGGCCTCGTTGTCGCCGTAGTCGGCGGCGATCAGGGTCAGGGTGACATCGCCCGAGTCGCCGACACCGCAGCCGCCCAGGCCGGCCGCCAGGCCGAGGGCGGACATCATCGCGATCATTGCCGTTCTGCGCCGCTGCATCGCTCCGGTCCCACCCTGTTCGCTTGTTTTGCTCGTCCGGTTGACGAATCAAGGTCTACACCACGTGAATGGACTAGACCTCTTAAGGGTATACGGGTCACACTGTCCCCCGTGAGACACGTCATCGCCCTCGATGTGGGCGGCACCGGGATGAAAGCCGCCCTGGTCGGGGCGGACGGCACGCTCCTGCACACCACGCGCCGGGCGACCGGCCGCGAACGCGGACCAGAGGCCGTGATCGAGGGCATCCTCGACTTCGCCGCCGAGCTGCGCGCGTGCGGGGAGGAACGGTTCGGCGAGCCCGCGCGGGCCGCCGGTGTCGCGGTGCCCGGGATCATCGACGAGGCCGAGGGCATCGCCGCCTACGCGGCCAACCTGGGCTGGCGGGACGTGCCGCTGCGCAAGCTGCTCACCGACCGGCTCGGCGTGCCCGTCGCCCTCGGGCACGATGTGCGCGCCGGCGGGCTCGCCGAGGGCCGGATCGGCGCGGGCCGGGGCGCGGACCGCTTCCTGTTCGTGCCGCTGGGCACCGGTATAGCGGGCGCGATAGGCATCGACGGCCGGGTCGAGGCGGGCGCGCACGGCTTCGCGGGCGAGATCGGCCATATCGTCGTACGCCCCGGCGGCACCCCCTGTCCCTGCGGGCAGCACGGCTGTCTGGAGCGGTTCGCGTCCGCCGCCGCCGTCAGCGAGGCGTGGGCCGCGGCCGGCGGGGACCCGCAGGCGGACGCCGCCGACTGCGCGAAGGCCGTCGAGGCGGGCGACCCGCGCGCGATCGAGGTCTGGCGGGAGGCGGTCGACGCGCTGGCCGACGGCCTGGTCACCGCCCTCACCCTGCTGGATCCGCGCACCCTGATCATCGGTGGCGGCCTGGCCGAGGCGGGGGAAACGTTGTTCTCACCGCTGCGGGACGCCGTCCGGCAGCGGGTCACCTTCCAGAAACTGCCGGCGATCGTGCCGGCGGCCCTGGGCGACACGGCGGGGTGCCTGGGCGCGGGACTGCTGGCCTGGGATCTGCTCAGCACCACTGACCACAAGGAGGAATCGGCCTGATGGCAACCGCCCCAGGGGCGCGGGGAACCGCGCGTACCACCCCGACCGGCCCGCAGCCGCCGCACCACGTCCAGGTCCTCACGGGCGCGCGGGTCGTCCTGCCGACCGGCGTGGTGGACGACGGCTCGGTGATCGTGGAGGGCGACCGGATCGCCGCCCACGCCCCGGACAGCGCCCCCCGCGTCGATGTGTCGGGCCACTGGCTGGTCCCGGGCTTCGTCGATCTCCACAACCACGGCGGCGGCGGTGCCTCCTTCACCTCCGGCACGGTCGAGGACGTCCTCCAGGGCATCCACACCCACCGGCTGCACGGCACCACCACCCTGGTCGCCTCCACCGTCACCGGCGAGATGGACTTCCTCGCCCAGCGCGCGGGCCTGCTGTCCGAGCTGGCCGAACAGGGCGACATCGCGGGCGTCCACTTCGAGGGGCCGTTCATCTCGCCGTGCCGCAAGGGCGCGCACTCCGAGGAACTGCTGCGCGACCCGGACCCGGCGGACGTGCGCAAGCTGATCGACGCGGCGCGCGGCCAGGCCCGGATGGTCACGCTCGCGACCGAACTCCCCGGCGGCCTGGACTCCGTACGGCTGCTCGCCGAGCACGGCGTGATCGCGGCCATCGGGCACACCGACGCGACCTACGAGCAGACCGTCGAGGCCATCGACGCGGGCGCGACCGTCGCCACCCACCTCTTCAACGCCATGCCGGTGCTCGGCCACCGCTCCCCCGGCCCGATCGCGGCCCTGCTGGAGGACCCGCGGGTCACCGTCGAGCTGATCAACGACGGTACGCATCTGCATCCGGCCGCGCTGGAGCTGGCGTTCCATCACGCGGGCGCCGACCGGGTCGCCTTCATCACCGACGCGATGGACGCGGCCGGGTTCGGCGACGGCCGCTACATGCTGGGCCCGCTGGAGGTCGAGGTCAGCGAGGGCGTGGCCCGGCTGGTGGAGGGCGGCTCGATCGCCGGGTCCACCCTCACCCTGGACCGTGCCTTCAAGCGCGCGGTGACCGTCGACCGGCTCCCGGTCGAGGCCGCCGTGCAGGCGCTGTCCGTCAACCCGGCCCGCCTCCTGGGCCTGTCCGACGCCATCGGCTCGCTGGAGCCCGGCAAGTACGCCGACCTGGTCCTGCTGGACGACGACTTCGACGTACGGGGTGTGATGCGGCACGGCGAGTGGATCGTGGCGCCCCGGCTGCCCTGATCCCGCCCGCGATCCACGGGACGGCGACCGGTCGCGGGTCTGGGCCGGTCGCCGTCTCTTTGGCATGATCGGGACGAAGGCACGTACGGCAGGCGTACTCGTCCCCGGGGAGGTCGGCCCAGGTGATCCTCACCGTCACCCTCAACACCGCTCTCGACCTCACCTACCGCGTCCGGTCCCTGCGCCCGCACGGCTCGCACCGGGTCTCGGAGGTGAGCGAACGGCCGGGCGGCAAGGGCGTGAACGTCGCCCGGGTCCTTTCGGCCCTCGGCCACGAGGTGACGGTCACCGGCTTCGCGGGCGGCCCGACCGGCCGCGAACTCCACGACGCCCTCACGGCCGTCCCCGCCCTCACGGACGCCCTGATACCCGTGTCCGGCCCGACCCGCCGCACCATAGCCGTCGTCGACGAACACACCGGCGACACCACCCGGTTCAGCGAACCCGGCCCGCCCATCACCCCGCGGGAGTGGTCCGCCTTCCAGGAGGTGTACGAGGATCTCCTCGCGTCCGCCTCGGCGGTGGCCCTGTGCGGCAGCCTGCCCCCGGGCGTCCCGGTCGGCGCCTACGCGGCCCTGATCCGCGCCGCACGCTCCCGGGCGGTCCCCGTGCTGCTGGACACCGGCGGCGAACCGCTGCGCCGGGGCATCGCCGCCCGCCCGGACGTCGTCAAGCCCAACGCCGATGAACTGGCCGAGCTGACCGGCTCCCACGAGCCGCTGCGGGCCACCCAGGACGCCCGGCGGCGCGGCGCCCGCGCGGTCGTCGCCTCCCTGGGCACCGACGGGCTGCTGGCCGCCACGTCCGAGGGCCGCTGGCGGGCCACCGCCCCGGCCCGGCTCCACGGCGATCCGGGCGGCGCCGGGGACTCGGCGGTCGCGGGCCTGGTGTCGGGTCTGGTGGAGCGGCTCCCGTGGGCCGACCGGCTCGCCCGCGCCACCGCCCTCGCCGCCGCGTCCGCGCTCTCCCCGGTGGCGGGCGAGTTCGACCGGGCGGCCTACGAACGGCTGCGCACCCGGGTGACGGTGACGCGCGAGGCCGACGCGGCGTGAGGACTGCGCACGGGCGTCACGCCGACGGGGTATGAGGGCCGCGCGCGGGCGTCACACCAGCGGGCGTAAGGGCCGCGCGCGGGCGTCAGCCCTCGACCTGACCCTTCTTCAGCCAGAGCTGGTCGAGCAGGACATCGCACTTGTCGCCGGTCTCGCAGGAGATGGAGAGGGTGTTGGTGCCCTTGTTGAGGGTGGGCCAGGCGTAGGTCTCGGTCCAGCCCTTCGCCGGGTCGTCGGAGCCGGTGAAGTTGGAGAGATTCAGCTTGCTGCCGAAGGGCTTGCCGTTGACGTTGAGGGTCATCGACTGGTCCTCGCCGACGGCGCTGTACCGCGCGAAGACGGTGTACGTGCCGTCCTCGGGGATGCCGTTGACGGTCCAGGTGACCGAGGAGCCGACCTGGTTGAGCCCGCTCACATAGGTCCCGCCGTCCGACTGGGCGCCCTCGACGTCCGAGGCGGTCGTCGCCCCGCCGCCGGGCTGGAGCGCCTGGGCGTCGACGAGCGGCAGCTCCTCCTCGGTGGCCGTGCTCTCCTGCGTCGAGGGGCTCGGCGCGCCGCTGGACTCCTCCTGCTGACTGGGCGTGGAGTCCGCCTGGGAGTCGCCGCCCGGCTCCTCGCCGCCGCCCAGCATGGCCACGCTGATGCCGATGACGACCGCGGCGACCACCGCGATGGCGCCGATCAGCAGCCCCTTGGTGTTGGGGCCGCGGCCCCGGCCGCCGCCCCCGCCGCGCGCCTGCTGCTGCGGGGCGGTGGGCGCGCCGCCCGGGAAGGTCTCCGGCGCGGCGTAGTGGGCGCTGGGCTGCCTGCCGTAGGCGCCCTGCTGGGGCACCTGGCCGTACTGCGGGGGCGCGGCCGGTGTCTGCTGGCCGTACTGGCGCTCGCCGACCGTACGCACTCTGTTGACCGAGCCCGGATAGCCGTAGCCGCCGGACGGGGGCTGGGCGCCGTTGGCCTGCCCGTCGGCGTAGAGGTAGCCGAACGGGTCGTCGTCCTCGGGCGTGCTCGCGCCGTTGTTGCCGGGCGTCATCCCTAGGTACTCCTCAACAGGTGCGAAAGGAACGGTAGGACAGCGGTGCGGGGGGAGTCAGAAAACGAGCCTACCCCGATCGCGTGGCCCGAACGGGTGACTCGTCCCGCATCACACCACTGACCTGCGGGTCATCCCGCGCGTCTGTGCTGTTTGGGACGAGATCGTTTCTCGACGTACATCCGTTCGTCCGCGGACTTCAGCACCTCGTCCGCCGTCATCCCGCAGTGGGCCCACCCGATGCCGAAGCTCGCGCCGACCCGGACGGCCCGTCCCTCGGCTCGGATCGGCTGGATGATCTCATTGCGCAACCGTACGGCGAGATCCTGTGCGTCGGCCCGGCCCAGACCGTCGGCGAGGATCACGAACTCGTCCCCGCCGAGCCGGGCGACCGTGTCGCCGTCGCGCACCTGGCGCGAGAGGCGCCGGGCGACCTCGATGAGGACGGTGTCGCCCGCGTTGTGCCCGAACCGGTCGTTGATCGACTTGAAGCCGTCGAGGTCGCAGAAGAGGACGGCGAGGCCCTTGGTGCCGTCGTCGTGCTCGTTCTCCGGGGCGGCGGTGTGCACATGGTGGTCGTAGCCGTCGAAGGCGTCGGCCGTGGCGTCCGGGCGGTAGTCGAAGCCGTGGCCGTTGGCGTCGAAGGCGGGGTGGCCGTAGGCCGCGTCCATGGCGTCGACATCGCTGGGGTGGGCGGCCTGCGGGCGGGCGCACAGCCGGGCGGCGAGCCGGGAGCGCAGCTCGGCGGAGTTCGGCAGGCCGGTGAGCGAGTCGTGGGAGGCGCGGTGGGCGAGTTGCAGCTCGCGGCGCTTGCGCTCCTCTATGTCCTCGACGTGGGTCAGCAGGAACCGCGGCCCGTCGGCGGCGTCGGCGACCACGCTGTTGCGCAGGGAGACCCAGACGTACGTACCGTCGCGGCGGGTCAGGCGCAGTTCGGCGCGTCCGCCCTCGGCGGAGGTGCGCAGCAGGGTGCCTATGTCCTCGGGGTGGACCAGGTCGGAGAAGGAGTAGCGGCGCATGGCGGAGGCGGGGCGGCCGAGCAGCCGGCACAGCGCGTCATTGCTGCGCAGCACGCGTCCGTGCTGGTCACCGCCCATCTCGGCGATGGCCATACCGGACGGCGCGTATTCGAACGCCTGGCGGAAACTCTCCTCGCTGGAGCGCAGCGCCTGCTGCTCGCGCTCCAGCCTGACCAGTGCCCGCTGCATATTCGCGCGTAGACGCGCGTTGCTGATGGCGATGCCTGCCTGGAAGGCGTACATCTGGAGCGCCTCGCGGCCCCAGGCGCCGGGCCGGCGGCCGTTGCGGGGCCGGTCGACGGACAGGACGCCGATCAGTTCGCCGGAGCCGCCGCCGCTCTGCGGGCCGGAGACGTACATCGGGGCGAAGAGCCGGTCGGCGGGGTGCCACTCGTCCTCGAAGCGCGGCTCGGGGCCGTCGGTGTGCCACTGCGGGACGTCGTCGTCGTCGAGGATCCAGCCCTCGGTGTGGGGGATGAACACCAGGTCGCCCCAGGCCTGGCCCATGCCCAGCCGGCGCTCCCAGGAGGCGCGGGGCCCGACCCGGCCGGTGATCAGGGCCTCGGCGGCGGGGTTCCCGGAGAAGGCGGCGACGACCAGATCGCCGTCCGGCCGGACCAGGTTCACACACGCCAGCTCGTACCCGAGGGCGCTGACGACTCCGTCCGAGACGGTCTGCAAGGTGTCCGCCAGGCTGCGGGCCGTGTTCATGTCGGCCATGCCCTGGTGCAGTTGCCGCAGGGACGCAAGACGGACGTAGGGCTCCGACTCGGTCTCCATGCTCGCCTCCCCCCGAGACCTCGCAGCGAATCAAGGGTTTCTCCGGCGTACGCCGCGTGCTCCTGGTCGGGTGCGCGCGGTGCACTTCGGTGTACTTCTGGTACTGCTGGTGGTTCTGGTACTGCTGGGGCTTCTGGTGCTTCTGGTACTGCTGAGCGCTTCTGAATGTTTCTGGATGCTTCCGGATACTTCCGGAGCCTCCGGCGTACTCCTTCAGCCTCCCCGCCACTGAATCACAGCGCGCTGCCCACTCGGTACACAGGGTCAACAATTAGTCGGTCTTGTGACTCAAGTCACAGCGAAACCTGAACAATTGCGTCAGGTTTCGCTCATTTCTCTATGCTTTTCCTGAACGCAAACTTTGTATCTATGTGCGCCGTTGTCTGCATCCCTCGTTGAGGGGTTGCGGGGCCGCGGCAGCAGGGCCCGGACGCCGTCGGCCGGTCCTAGGACCTCGCACCCGGTCCCGTCTCGGGCGGAGGTCCGATGCGGGGGCCGTACGCCGGAGACTAGCGTGCGGGGCGTGCAGAACTCCGTCCCCTCCGCTTCCGTCCCGGTCCCCGCCAGCCGGACCGCCCCGTTCCCACCCGTCATGGCGGCCGGCGCCGGGCATGCTGAGAGGGTGAGCAACGACGAGTTCCGCGCCGCCCTGTCCCGCCTCGCGGCCGGTGTGGTCCTGGTGACCGCGCGGGAGGCGTCGCTCGACCCGGACGATCCGCAGGCGCCGGTGGGCGAGGACGTGGGCATGACCGCGACCGCCTTCATGTCCGTCTCCCTGGACCCGCCACTGGTCCTGGTGAGCCTGCGCGAGGGCTCCCGCATGGACGATCTGCTCGCCGAGCAGCCCCTGTGGGCGGTCTCCGTCCTCACCGAGAGCCAGCGCCACATCGCCGGCCGCTTCGCCATGAAGGGCCGCATCAGCGACCGTCTGCTCTTCGAGGACATCCCGTACGCCCGTGGCCGGGTCACCGGCGCCCCCTTGGTCGGCGGCGCCCTGGCGACCCTGGAATGCCGGACCGAGCAGCGGGTGACGGCCGGCGACCACACCCTGGTCATCGGCCACGTCCTGACGGCGGAGGTGCCCAGCGCGGAGGGGCGCCCGCTGGCGTACTTCCGGGGGCGGTACCGGCAGTTGGGGTGAGGGGGCGGGGTGAGGGGGTGGGCTGAGGGGGTGGGCTGAGGGGGTGGGTGGCCCGTACTCCCGTGTACTCCCGTTTGTACTCCCGTGCCCGCGCCCGTGCCGGTCGCTTCCGCGAACGTCAGGGGGCGATGTCCAGCTCCACCTCCAGCCGGTCCAGCCGCTCGCGGGTGGTGACGACCTCGATGACGGCGATCCGGTCCCGTACGAAGGTGAAGGCCAGCGCGCGTTGCACCTGGCCGGTGGCGGAGAGCACCACGGCCCCGGCGGCCCCGTCGACGAGGGCGGGCCGCACGGTCCCGACGTGGGGCGCCACGCTCGACGCGCCCCGGGCGACCGCGTGGGCGCCGGCGGTCACGCTGATCTCGCCGCGGGAGACGACATCCGGGTCGAGGACGGCGAGCAGCCCCTCGAAGTCGCCCTCGCGGGCGGCGGCCAGGAACGCCGACACGATGCGCCGCTGCCGGGCCAGATCGGCGTCCGGTTCGGGCGCCCCCCGGACCCGGCGCCGGGCCCTGCTGGCGAGCTGGCGCACCGCTGTCGGCGTACGGTCCACGATCGTGGCGACCTCGTCGTAGGGGACCGCGAACATGTCGTGCAGGACGAAGGCCAGCCGTTCGGCGGGGGTCAGGGTCTCCAGGACGACGAGCAGGGCGGCGCCCACCGAGTCGGCGAGCAGCGCGTCCAGCTCGGGGCCGGCGGCGGGCGCGGCGGGCGCGGCGGGCGCGGCGGGCGCGGGCATCCCGGCGTCGAGGGCGGCGTCGAGCGAGTCCTCCGCGCGGTGGCGATGCGAGCGCAGCATGTCGAGGCAGACCCGGCCGACGACGGTGGTCAGCCAGCCGCCGAGATTGCCGACAGCGGTGGTGTCACTGCGGCTGTAGCGGATCCACGCCTCCTGCACCGCGTCGTCGGCCTCGGCGAGCGAGCCGAGCATGCGGTGGGCGACGGCCCGCAGATGCGGGCGGTACGCCTCGAACCGTGCCGCGCGGTCGGCCGCGTGGAAGTCCTTCTCGTCCATGGGCTGCTGCCACCGTCCTCAGGTCGGCTGGGCTTTCGCAGCGTTGACGTGCGGGGAGCGGAATGTGTGACACGGGTGCGGTCGCGGACGGGCCCCTGGGGGCTATGTCCAGTCCCGCCCGTCCCTCCCCCGCTTGGTCTGGGACCGCTGCTTCTTCTCCCTCAGCCGGCGTTCGTTGATGCCGCGCGGGATGCGGGTGGGGCGGCGGGGCTTGGGCGGGGGCGCGGTGGCCTCGGCGAGGAGCGCGGTCAGGCGTACGGCGGCGGTCTCGCGGTTGCGCCACTGGGAGCGGTGCTCGGAGGACCGTACGGAGATCACCCCGTCGACCAGGCGGCCGGCGAGCCGCTCCAGCGCGCGGGCCTTCCAGACCTCGGGGAGCGCCTCGGTGGCGGCGAGGTCGAAACGCAGCTCGACCTGGGAGTCGGTGGTGTTGACATGCTGGCCGCCCGGCCCGGAGGACTTCGAGAAGCGCCACATCAGCTCGGCCTCGGGGAGCGAGACGGAGCCGCGGATGGTGTAGGGACCGGACATGACATCCATGGTCGGGGTGCGGGCGGTGGGAGTCACGCGAATATCGGCTCCGGTTCGTGATTTCCGGACCGCCGTCGCCCGGGAGGTGGACCCGCGCCCGGCCAGAAGGTAAAGAAAGTAAAGCGACCCGCGTGGCGTGGGAACCTGTGGGACCCCTCTCCGCGTTCATAGGGGTAGCTGTAGCTTCGTGCCGTACGAAGCCTCAGAGGCATAGCGCACGTATCGAGGGAAGGAACTCCCGACCATGGCTGTAAGCCTGTCCAAGGGTGGCAACGTCTCGCTGACCAAGGAGGCTCCGGGCCTGACGGCCGTCACCGTGGGCCTCGGCTGGGACGTCCGTACCACCACCGGCACCGAATTCGACCTGGACGCGTCCGCGATCGCGGTCAACCCGCAGGGCAAGGTCTACTCGGACGGCCACTTCGTCTTCTTCAACAACAAGCAGACCCCGGACAACACGATCGTCCACACGGGCGACAACCGCACGGGTGAGGGTGAGGGCGACGACGAGCAGATCAACGTCAACCTCGCCGGCCTGCCGGCCGACATCGACAAGATCGTCTTCCCGGTCTCGATCTACGACGCCGAGAACCGCTCGCAGAACTTCGGCCAGGTCCGCAACGCCTACATCCGCATCCTCAACCAGACCGGCGGCACCGAGATCGCCCGCTACGACCTCTCGGAGGACGCGGCCACGGAGACGGCGATGGTCTTCGGCGAGCTGTACCGCAACGGCGCCGAGTGGAAGTTCCGCGCGGTCGGCCAGGGCTACGCGTCGGGCCTGGCGGGCATCGCCCAGGACTTCGGCGTGAACATCTGAGGGTGACCCCGAGGATCTGACCCAGACGGTCAAAGAGGCCCCCGGTGAGGTGTTGGGGGCCTCTTTCCGTTGCCGGGGATGTCGGCTTGTCGCGGGGTTCGCGTCCTGGCGGACGCTGTCCACTGCCGTCGACTTGGGGGAGGCTGAACGATCGGCGTTCGGTCGGGTCGTCCATACCCCTGAATGTGAACGGGGGACGCTTCCCCCCGACCTCGATGGCTACAGACACCGTCCATCCGGGCAGGCTTGGCCTTGCCCGTCGCGACCGGATGATTCCGTGCACGGAGCTCTTATACAAGAAACTGTATAGTCAGAGCTGTGAACGACGCGTGGGCAGATCGAGATCGAGCCGGAGGTCCGTGAAGGGCTGGAGCTTCTGCCGGAAGCGCAGTACGACAAGGCCGAGCGGGCTGCTGACATGCTGGCGGCACGGCCAACCACGCTCGGTGAGCCGTACTCCCGACATCTCGGCGGCAAGGTCCGCGAGTTGCGGTTCGTCATGGATGGCAGCGCGGTCCGCATCACCTATTGGCTCGCGTCCGAGCGGCGGATCGTCCTGCTGACCGTGTTCCGCAAGACCCGGCAGCGCGAGAGCCCGAGATCGAGCGGGCCCGGCCGGCGCAGAAGGTGTGCGAGGGGGAGCACGGGCGGGCCGAGCACTCGTACGACCGTGACAAGGAAGGACCCTCGTGAACCACCACCACTGGAAGACCCGTCGGACCCGTGCGCTGCTCGGGGAGCAGGTCGAGGAGTCCCCGGCGTATGTGGAGGCCGGCTACGCCTTCGGGCTTGGGCAGGCCGTCCATGACCGGCGGGTGGGACTCGCGCTGTCGCAGAGCGAGCTGGCGCGGCGAGCGGGTATGACCCAGCCGCAGATCTCTCAGATCGAGGGCGGCGACTCCGTACCGACCCTGGCTCTGCTCACCCGGCTGGCCAAGGCTCTGGACGCGTCCCTCACCATCGACCTTGACGGCGACACCTCGGCCTTTGTGTTCACGCCCCACGACGAGGCACCGGCGGGCGGACGCCCCTCCGTGGCCTGATGGCCGCGGCGCTTCGGTCTGCCCTCACCCAGGCACATGGCGGCCCCTGTACGCGGTCGATCCTGGTGATCGGCCGGGTCGGCGGCCAACAGCGCCGCCTCGGTGTCCATCAGGGGCGGTACGCGTCGGCGTACGGGCGAAAGCGTCCGGCGCCTGGCCGCCGAGAACAGCGAACTCGCCCGCCGCACACGCGGAACACCGGCCCGGCCCGGCCCGCCAACCGGTCTTCGGACATGGCGTGGCCTCGGCTGTCGGCCCCCGTACTACGGTGGGCCGCATGATCATCGAATCCCTCCCGGTCAGTGCCGACCGGGACATTCCGGCCGCCGTGCTGACCGAGATCACCGCGCTCTACGCCGCGAACCGGGAGTTCCAGGCGCTCAGTGGGGACTTTCCGGAGCCCGATGACATCCGGCCCGAGCAGGTGGCGGCGGTGCTGGCCGATGAACTGGCGCAGCCGGGGGCGGAGGTGTTGCTGGCGCGGAGCGAGGGGCGGCTGGTCGGGATGGTGATCACCTTGGCCCGGCATCCGGATCCGGCCGACCCCGATCCCTGGATCGGGCTGCTGATGGTGGACGCCGGGGTGTGGCGGCAGGGGTTCGGGCGGCGGATCGCGCGGGCCGTCGAGGAGCGGTTCCGCAATGAGGGACGTACGGGGGTGCGGCTGGCCGTGCTCGACGGCAACACCAAGGGGCTCGCCTTCTGGATCGCCCTCGGGTACCAGGTCATCGACCGGCGGCCCGACCGGCAGTTCGGCAGGCCCTGTGCCGTGCTGCGGCGCACCCTGCGTCTTCCCCGGCGCGCCGCCCGGGTCGCCGTCGTCGACCCCGAGGGAGCGGTCCTGCTCTTCCGGTACGACAACGTCGAGGTCGGCGTCCACTGGGCGCTGCCCGGCGGCGGTCTGGAGGCGACGGAAGGGCCCCGCGAGGGAGCGCTCCGCGCACTGCGCGAGGAGACCGGCTGGACCGACCTCCTGCCGGGGCCGCTGCTGTGCACCTGGGAGCACGACTTCACCCACAGCGGCATCCCCGTCCAGCAGCACGAGCATGTCTACGTCACCCCCGGCCCGCACCGCGACCCCACCGGGCCGTACCTCGCCGCCGCCCACGCCGCCGACGGCATCCTCACCTGGCGGTGGTGGAGCCGGAAGGAACTCGCCGCCGCGCCCGAGCCGGTGTGGCCGCCGGATCTGGCGCGGTTGCTGGATGAGTGGGAGCGGGGTGGCGGGTAGGCGGCGCCGGAGCCCTCGCCGGAGCCCTTTCCCGGCGTCTGCGGTGAGCGGGTCGGCGGTCGGCGGTCGGCATGCAGCGGCCAGCGGCCAGCGCGGTCAGCGGCCAGCGGTCAGCGGTCAGCGGTCAGCGGTCAGCGGTCAGCGGTCAGCGGTCAGCGGTCAGCGGTCAGCGGTCAGCGGTCAGCGGTCAGCGGTCAGCGGTCAGCGG